>NZ_JBNGOY010000087.1:0-9771 GCF_050589805.1 Carboxylicivirga fragile
AGTCAAAAAAGAATCTTTGAAACTTATAATTTGTAACTAACTTCAATATTTGTTACCCCTAAATCCCCTGAAGGGGACTTAAGCCTCCACTTTAGTAGAGGTTTGGAGGGGTAAAAATAAAGGTTAAGTTTTAATCTATAAGTTGTCTGGATTTTAAATTCTCTTTTGAAACAGCCTCCTATACCTGTCATCAATAAAAAAGCTATTTCCTATTAATGGCTCTGCAGAAAGTCACGTTATCACCATTCCACAAGTCTCCTGCCGGTAGGATATCTTCATGAAAACTTAAGCCAATAAAATTATGCTCCCTAAGTATTTTCCTTAAATCAATTTGAGAAAAGAAATGTGTCCAAAACCGATAGACAGAAATATTCTCCTGTGTATCAACCACAATGTGTTGATATAGAATAACCTTATTACTCTCGTAAATAAACGACTCAGAAAGCGCCAAATAAGGTTCATCTTTCCAAAACCCCTGATCTGCTGTCTCCCAGTTTTTAGGACTGATTTTATTTTCAATGTTTTTATCATTCAATACATCAAAAATAAAGGTCCCGTTCGGCTTCAAAAACCTTTTAACATTAATAAGAAGTTGTTCTCTTTCTTTTGGCAACAAGGGGCCAAAATCAGTAAAAATAAGAATCACTAAATCAAAAGAGTTTTCTTCTAAATCAAGGTTTAAATAGTCTTCTTTAAGGTATGTAATATCAAGTTTCTTTTCCCTGGCTTGATCTTTAGCATAGTTTATCGAATTCTCAGAAAAATCAACACCTGTAACTTTATGGCCTTCCTTTGCCAGGCGTTCAGAATAAAGGCCAGGACCACAACCTAAATCCAGGATATTAAGCTGCTTATTTTCACAACTCTCTAAAATCCATTTCACAGTACTGTTAATGGTTTCTGCTTTACGGCTACCTAAATCCAATTCCGCATTTAAATGCACATCAAGAAGTTGCTTTGAGATGTGTGTATCAGTCCACATAATAGCATTGCCCTTTTCATATAATTTTGGACGTACTGTATTGTTATGAATATCTAAAATTTTCATTTTTTATTTTTTGCATATAGAATAGTCAATTGCAGCAAGTGCAATCTATTCAGTATTTATTAAAAAGATATTAAAGTATAGAAAAGCTGTATCAACAATGCCTAATACTTTAGCAAAGTATTACATTGAAAACTTTTCAATTGTCTTCAGACTTGAAGACCTGTGGGTATGTCTACTAGGATATCATAACAATGCAAAAATACACAAAATATAATATTGACAAAATCTCCTAATACTACTTTTAGAGAGATTGGTTTTAAACAAAAGTTGAATCCCTTTAGGATTCATTATGCAAATTATTAATGAACCCCAGATTTCATCCGAGGCTAATCAAATTAAACCACATTCGTGGTTTTTTTATGGAAAGAACCCTAAAAGGATTTAGCTACTTTTTGCAAATTTCATACAAAAAAGGAGGGTGTCTAAAAGCATCCGTTCACTGAGTGCTTGCTGAGCTTGCCGAAGTATGTCGAAGTGATTATTAGTTGATAATCAGCATTAATAAAATTTCATCTCGACTTCCTTTCGACATGCTCAAGGGGCATCTCGATGAGCGAGCTTACTTTTTTGGACATCCTCCTCTCAATAAATATTTTCAAATCACCTATAAAATGGCATTAATCGAAATACCCAATGACCAATGACTCATGTCGAACTTAGCCGTTTCGGTATGTTCAAAGATTGGTTCTCCGTCAGGATCAATATCAACGATGTCGTGTATTTCCATATCTGGCTTACTAAACATGAAGCGGTTATATAGGCCAAAAGTAATGCGATCATTAACCTTATACCAATATTTCGACTAAAGAAATAGGCACCCTCAACACCGTTGGTAAAACCATTGGTAGTATTTCCAAATCATAATCTTTTACCACAGATACATTAAAATCTTCAAAGCATTATTTTAGAAAATTTCACCTTAACTATTGAACAGGTTTAATTGGAAATTGCTTCATGATTGCTTCAACAGCCTTGGGAATATTGCGTTCCCGAGCTTGGGGATTTTCATCAATTGTATTCTTACCAATACCTTCCCAAATCAACTTTTTTTCTTTAGCATCAAAAATATCAACTACTAAAGTTCCTTCATTATAATCATATTCATCAATCACAGTACTCGAGTGTCCCATGCCCCAGCCCCAGCCCGGACCATAACCATAGTAGCGCCCATAATAACCTCCATAACCACCCATATGTGTTGTGCTAGCAGTTTTTTGTGTTTTTTCCTTGACAACAATAAAAAGCGTTACAATTAAATCTCCACCACCTTCAACATACTCCAAATTACGTTTTGAAAATTCATTCCCAAATGCAGTTTCAATTCGTTTCTTATCAAAATCATTCATAAGCTGGTCACTTTCTTCTGCCCAACCATAATATTCAAAGGTTTCATATTGCGTAAAATCAACTGACGAATCCCAATCAGATGTAACTTGAAGTGTTGAACATGACACTAAAAGAAATCCTACTACCAGACTAATTAAAAACTCTTTTTTCATATTTTTTTGATTAAAAATTATTCAAAATAACTTCTTACTACAGTAAGTAAAAAAATAAAACTTCTCAATTGTTTTCTAAACGTTTAAGCTAATCTAATCTTAAACAAAATCCAACTACAAAAGGTAAAGAATTCTATTCTAATTTACATTGGGTTATACTCTGCTTTTTTTTACATCTCCAATTTATGTTCCGTTTTCTTGAATGCATTCAACAATATCTTCACAGAACATGAACATAAATTTATGATTATGAAAATTACAATATTCTAATGCATTTAAGTAATTTGCACGCTGCTTAAATTCTATTTAATAATTCAAACCATGAGAACAATACTAATATTACTATTTAGCATTTTCATATTCGCCACTACTAATGCGCAAAGCGATCCTGTCGTAGAAAAAATAATTAGCATAGGCCAAACTGATAATCAAACGATGGAACATTTAGATGTCCTTTGCAATCGTTTTGGAGGCCGATTGGTTGGATCGGATGCTTATGAAAACAGCGCCAACTGGGCAGCTAGTAAATTCAAAGAATGGGGTATGCAAGTCGAGCTCCAGGAAGCTGGTGAATTAGCTGTTGGTTTTAATCGTGGTCCATGGTTTGGACGTATGTTATCCGATAATGGCATGCACTTACATTTTGCAACACCCTCATACACATCGGGAACAAAAGGGGTGCAACGAGGTCATGTATTAATTGAACCTCATACGCAAGCCGAATTTGATCGCATGAAAGGTCGATTAAAAGGAGCATGGGTGCTCGTTTCGGGCGAGAATAAAGGTTGGCCAATCGACTACACCAACAAATCGCAAGCGCTACGTGACTCTATCAAAAAAGAAAACGAGAAGATTAATATTAAGAACAATGAGATAAGAAGAGAAAATTGGCAAAATCGAAATTCGGTTCAAAAAGAACTTTTACCACTTATCGAAGAGCCAGGTCTATTCTATAAAGAGATGCGCGAAGCTGGAATCTTGGGTATCATCCAATCGTCGCCTACACCCATTCGTGTTTTATACGATAGAAAGAATATTAATGATATGACTTTCGAGACTCTACCAACCATTCCCGACATTAAGCTTGATGAACATCAGTATAGTACCATCAAGCAAATGGTAGAAGAAAGACGGTATTTTCAGCTTGAATTTGACATTCGCAACTATTTTAAAATGGGACCTGTCAAATATCACAATGTGATTGGTATTATTCCTGGCACAGAATTTCCTGATGAATATGTGATGATGGGCGGACATTTGGATGCTTTTGATGTGGCCAGTGGTGGTGTAGATAACGGGTCAGGCGTTTCAGCTAGCATGGAAGCTGCAAGGATGATCATGCAATCGGGAGCCAAACCTAAACGCACCATTTTAGTGGCCCTATTTGCAGCCGAAGAATTTGGACTATTAGGTTCGAAAGCATGGATTAGAGACAACAAGGATAAGTTGGATAAATTATCGAACATGATTAACAGAGATGGTGGACCAACCGCCCCAGTTGGCATTAGTGTTCCCAAGGAAATGCGAGCTGATTTTGAATCCATCTGTGCTTCAATAAATGATATCAACCCCCACTTTCCTTTTGTGATAAGCGAACGTGCACCTCGTGAAAAACCTAAAAAAGCATGGGGAACTGACAGTGGTCCGTTTGCCGTAGAAGGCGTTCCAACTATTGGATTTAAAATAGCAGACCCTAAAGGATATGATTTCAGCTATGGTGAAATATGGCATACCGAAAGAGACATGTACAATAAAAGCATTGCCGAATATCAAGAACATGCGGCAACGGTTACGGCTGTAGTTATTTATGGCATTGCCAATTTAGATCACTTGCTTACTCGTGAAGGATACTACATTGAAAAACCTGTGAAAGCAGGTAAGAAATCAAAGAAGAAGCGATAAGGTTTTTAAGTTCATTATTTGATAGTGTACTGAAAAAAACAAACACAGAGACGCAAAGGCACAGAGAAATACTATAAAGCATTATTGCCTTTGGATACTCAGTACATGCAATATAAAACGAGTAAATACTTTATTGATCTCTGCAATTTAAATAAGTAGAGGTCAATAACGTATTTTATCCGCATTATCCTTCCACATATTAAATGCATTAATCGCATTATCATCTTCGACCTTTATGAAAGGGATCTGTCTACTTTCGTAAGCTTTCCCAATCTCATCGTAAATGAATTGATCGTCGAAACCAATTGAAGCAGCATCTTTTTTTGTATTGGCGTAGTATATCCGTTCAATTCGCGACCAGTATATGGCACCCAAACACATGGGACATGGTTCGCACGATGTATAGATTTGGCAACCAGCCAAATCAAATGATTTTACATTTTTACATGCATCACGAATGGCATTTACCTCAGCATGGGCTGTCGGATCATTTAAGCGCGTAACCCCATTAACTCCTTGGCCAATAATATTACCATGCTTTACAACCACAGCACCAAAAGGGCCGCCACCTTCCTCAACATTCTTCTGCGATAATTCTATCGCCTTTCTCATAAAGTCTCTATGACGATCTTCCATCACTCAAGGTATTTTAACAAGTTTTCAAGTTAATGCTTTTCACAGAAAATTGCACCACCACCATCTTTAAACAAGGATAGTACTCGTATATAAATCAATAATAATCGCTTTTACATAGCATTTCACATTTTGAGTTCACTTTTAATAAGTAATATTGGTATATCTCAAATAATTAGATTACTTTTGCGGCCGATTATTATCCGATCAGAAAGGTTGGAATTATCTGTTTCATCATAATTGGGGTGGGATCTGATTATGGAGAAGGGGATTTTTTTTGCCTTGCAAACTGTTATAATTAATAAAGTAAATTAAATGGATACGTTAAGTTACAAAACGATTTCTGCTAATAAAGCAACTGCCAACAAAGAATGGGTTATTGTTGATGCAGCTGACATGGTGGTAGGTCGTATGGCTTCGAAAGTAGCCAAATTGTTAAGAGGAAAGTACAAACCTAGTTTTACTCCTCACGTAGATTGTGGAGATAATGTAATTATTATCAACGCAGAAAAAGTTATTCTGACTGGTCAAAAATGGGATCAGCGCAAATTCTTCTACCACAGTGGTTATCCAGGTGGACGTAAAGATGTTACTCCAGCGATGTTGTTCGCGAAGAAACCTGAAAGACTTGTTGAAAGAGCGATTAAAGGTATGTTACCTAAAAATCGTCTTGGACGTCAGCAATTCAGAAATCTATACGTATATACTGGTTCTGAGCACGGTCACGAAGCTCAACAACCTAAAGTAATTGATATTAACGCCATTAAATAAGCACTATGGAAGTTATTAATGCCATTGGTAGAAGAAAAGAGGCAGTTGCTCGTATCTATATGAGTGAAGGAAAAGGACAGATCACTATTAACAAACGCGATCTTTCAAACTATTTCCCTGCTGCTACATTACAATACATTGTAAAACAACCTTTAAATGTAATTGGTGTTGTCGATAATTACGACATCAAAATCAACCTAAACGGTGGTGGAATTAAAGGTCAAGCAGAAGCAGTACGTTTAGCTATTTCACGTGCGCTTGTAAAAATCGACGAAGAAAACAAACCTGCTTTAAAAGCGGAAGGTTTCATGACACGTGACTCTAGAGTCGTTGAGCGTAAGAAGCCAGGTCGTCCTAAAGCTCGTAAGAGATTCCAGTTCTCTAAACGTTAATATTTGTCTGGTATGTTTAGTATCTAAATCGTTGAGACTCCTTCTAGACTTTAGACTAATAGAAAAAAAAGACACATAGACATAAATTGAGAAATCAATCTAAGAATCTAAAAGTCTATTATCTATAATTCTAAAAGAAGAACTACTTAATGATTGATTTAAACAGAACGTAAACAACTTAAAAAAAGAATTAAAATGCCTAGAGTAAATTTCGAGGAATTATTAGAAGCCGGAGTACATTTCGGTCACTTAAAAAGAAAGTGGAACCCAGCTATGTCACCATACATCTTTATGGAGCGTAACGGAATTCACATTCTTGATTTACACAAAACAGCTGTTAAAATCGACGAAGCCGCTGAAGCACTTAAACAGATTGCAAAATCAGGTCGGAAAGTGTTATTCGTAGCAACGAAGAAACAAGCTAAAGAAATCATTGCTGATAAAATTGGTAGCATAAACATGCCTTACGTTGTAGAGCGTTGGCCTGGTGGAATGTTAACTAACTTCCCTACTATTCGTAAAGCAGTGAAGAAAATGACTTCTATTGACAAATTAATGGTTGATCCTTCGTGGAAAAACTTGTCAAAAAGAGAAAGACTTCAAATTACCCGTCAGCGTGCAAAACTTGACAAAACATTAGGTAGTATTGCTGATTTGACTCGTCTTCCTGCAGCTATGTTCGTTATTGACGTAATGAAAGAGCACATTGCAGTAAAAGAAGCCATTCGCTTGAACATCCCTGTTTTCGGTATTGTTGATACTAACTCAGATCCAGCACCAATCGATTTTGTTATCCCAGCTAATGATGACGCCACAAAATCTATTGAGCTTATTACTGATGTAATGGTAAAAGCAATGCAAGAAGGTTTGACTGAACGTAAAGCTGAAAAAGATAGCGATGGTTCGAAAGAAAAAAGAACTACTCGTAGTAAAAAGGCAGAGCCTGCAAAGGCAAAAGCTAAAAAAGAAGAAAAGGTAGTTGAAAAAGCACCAGAAGCTCCAAAGGCAGAAGAGGCAGCTCCAGAGGCTCCTAAAGCGCCAGAAGCATCTAGCGAAGAAACTACAAAAGAGTAATTCTATTTTTTAAAAATCTTTAAAAAGAAAATATCATGGCTATCACTGCTGCTGACGTAAGCAAATTAAGAAAGAGTACCGGTGCCGGTATGATGGATTGTAAAAAAGCTTTAACAGAGGCTGAAGGAGATTTCGACAAAGCAGTTGAAATCATCCGTAAAAAAGGTCAAGCAATTGCTAACAAACGTGCCGACAGAGAAGCAACTGAAGGTGTTGTATTAGCAAAAGTATCTGCTGATGCTAAAACAGGTATTATGATTGTGTTGAACTGCGAAACTGACTTCGTTGCAAAGAACGAAAGTTACGTTGATTTCGCTACTTCAATTCTTGATGCCGCTTTAGCTGCTGATGCTGCCGATCTTGATGCTGTTAAAGCATTAGATATGAACGGGCAAACTGTTCAAGATTTAGTAACTGAGCAAACAGGTGTAATTGGTGAGAAATTAGATTTATCTCATTTCGATAAAGTATCTGCTGAAAAAGTAGTTGCTTACATTCACCCTGGTAACAAATTAGCTACATTGGTTGGATTCAACCAAGCTGATTTTGATGAGCAAGTTGGTAAAGATGTTGCGATGCAAGCTGCTGCTATGGCTCCAGTTGCTCTTGACGAAAACAGCGTTCCTGCTGACGTGAAAGAGAAAGAGTTGGAGATTGGTAAGGAAATGGCTCGTAACGAAGGTAAACCAGAAGCAATGTTGGAAAAGATTGCAATGGGTCGTTTGAACAAATTCTTCAAAGAAAGTACTTTAATGAACCAAGCGTTTGTGAAAGACAATAAAGTGTCGATTAAGCAATACCTTGATAATTCAAATAAAGGATTAGCTGCTGTAGATTTCAAGCGTTTTACTTTAAATGCTTAATAATATATTTTAGCATATATATGAAAGGGACTCAATTTTGAGTCCCTTTTTTTTGTTTTAAACATTTTGACAGATAAAACACACTATAGTATTTGCAGCTTATTATTCGTCTTGATACTTTTGTCTTTATACTTGATACTTTAAAAATGAAATACAAAAGAGTACTACTAAAACTAAGCGGTGAATCATTAATGGGTGAACAAGGTTACGGAATTGACCCTGAACGCTTAAATGATTATGCCCAGCAGATAAAAGAAGCCGTTGAATTAGGCGTACAAGTAGGCATTGTAATTGGGGGTGGAAATATTTTCCGTGGTTTAAGTGGAGCTTCAAAAGGTTTTGACCGTTACAAGGGCGACCAAATGGGCATGTTAGCAACTGTAATTAATGGTCTGGCTTTACAATCCGCTTTACTTGCTATGGACGTTAAAACACGCGTATTAACCGCCATTCGTATGGAGCCAGTTGGCGAATACTACGACAAACCCAAAGCAGTTGCTGCCCTAGAACAGGGCGAAGTGGTAATTCTATCAGGTGGTACAGGTAATCCTTATTTCACAACAGATACTGGTTCATCTTTACGTGGCATCGAAATTGAAGCCGATGTAATGCTTAAGGGGACTAGAGTTGATGGGATTTATACTGCCGATCCTGAAAAAGATCCTTCTGCTACAAAATTTGATGAGATAACCTTTGATGAGATCTACAACAAAGGGCTTAAAATAATGGACTTAACCGCCACTACCATGTGCAAGGAAAACGACCTCAACATCGTTGTTTTTGACATGGACACTAAAGGTAACCTAATCAAAGTATTAAAAGGTGAAAATATTGGTACTTTAGTTAAGAACTAGTTACTCTTAATACTGAAAGGCAAAAGCACAGATCATTTTTTGGTCTGTGCTTTTTTACAAAATATCATGTCTTTTTTTAGCATCCTCTTAACAGTTTTGATATTGTGCGAGCCGAAACTAAGCTCTACTTTTGACGACGAAACAGAAATGCACAAATACCTAACATGAAGCGAAGTAATAGTATATTAACTTATCTGACAATTGCCTTGTTGCTTTTAGCGGTGGCCATACGAGGAGGCGCCTCATTCGACTGGTTATTTTCTTCAGATGAACCCGTTTACACATTAACTGATATTCAGAAATTACATCCCAGCGCTTCTACCTATAAAACGCAGGCTGATGGCAGCACTATTATTTTTGATTCAAACAATAAAATAATAGGTAATGCACTTATATCAGATGAATTGGATGCACATCATCAAGGCTATGCCGGTGATGTTCCCTTGCTAATCGGATTCAATAAAAATGACAACTCCATAATTAGCACCCTGCTTCTCAGCAACAATGAAACGGGCGAATTTCTGCATCATGTTGAAGATACCAAATTACTTGAATCGTGGAATGGCCAGAAAATAGATACATGCCTACTTCATCATAAGCTTGATGCCATAAGTGGAGCTACAAAAACCAGCAACGCCATTATGGAGTTGCTAAATTTACACGGACGATTTTTTAGAGATATTAAGACCAAAATAATATCTTAGAAAAATGAGTACACAGAAAAAGTATTACAGT
>NZ_JBNGOY010000088.1:0-9486 GCF_050589805.1 Carboxylicivirga fragile
TGTAACTCCCATTGAATATGAATTAAATTATTACCAAGTTTTAATTGCGGCTTAAGGTCTTAAAAAAACGTCCGGTTTTTATTTGTAATTCCAACCCTTATCCACTTATAAAAACATTGTCAATATTTGCTTTTTTATTGGCTGAAGGTGTTCTCGTAAAAACTTTAGAGCTTTCCCCATTTGAGCTTCAACTGTTTTGGGCGAAATATTTAATTGCTCAGCAATCTCTCTGTATTTTAAACCATCCATACGACTCATCTTAAAAATTATCTGTCGCTGTTTTGGCAATTCATTAATTACTTTATTGATTCGATCCAGATAGTGTGTCTCCCGATACTCAGGCCAAACCTCAGTTTCAGCATTATCTACTTTTTCATAAGCACGTACTACTGCTTGATGCTTTAACTCATTATGACACTGATTACGAACAGTTACCACCAGATAACCTTTTAATGAACGAATATCCAAAGAGCTTCTTTTTTCCCACATCTTTAAAAAGACATCTTGCACCAAACTTTCCGAATTAGCTCTATCGCTTAAATAGCGTTGGGCAAAAATTACAAGGTGTGGATAATAGTGTTTAAACAACAACTCAAACGCACGCTCATCGCCAGCCTTTATTTTTAACAAAAGCTGTTTATCATCAATATGCGTATTTTCTGTTGAGCTCATTGGCACCATTTATACTAAGGACAAGCAAAATTACAGATACCCCTACTTACTTTTTACTTTTTTTTTCCAAATAAATTCACTTAAAACAGCAGAATGATCAGAAGGAAAACTTAGCAAGTGATCTTCAATAACATAACTAGCTGTCGGATTAAGTTTATTTCCCCTCACATAGATGTAATCGATTCGATTTTGAAGTGCCGTTTTATATCTTGGCGACCAGGTTTGCCCCAAGTGCTCAACTTCGTCGGGATACAAAAAACGATAAGTATCAATAAAACCTACAGCTTCTATCTGTTTTGTTACCGGAAAGGGTACGGTATAACCAAAATAGTTATCATGGTTTCGAGCAGTCCAATCAAGATGAGATCCACTATTGAAAGTTCCACCTAATAAAATGGGTTTATTGGAGCTCTCACTCATCATTTGACGCAGCTCACTTAGAATAAACTTCACTTCTTTACCTCGGGTCTCCATTTCCCGAGAAACAATGGTATCAACAACAGCTTCTCCACTTTTAATATAAACCTCGGTATTAGGCTGATTACTTAGTAGTACAGGACAAGCATAAAATGATTCAGTATTATTCAGCATTATTTCAACACATCCAAAATTTGAAGGTCGAAAAACATTTTTCGTCTCACCAAAAGGGAATCGACTTAATACACCAAGGTTATTACTACGCGAATAGTAAAAATAGCCCAGGGCATCCGCAATTTTTACCCCAGAATGATCCACCTCTTGCAATAAAACAACATCCGCACCTGAAGATTCTATAACCTTGGCTACTCGTTCAATCCCAACATATTTCCCTTCATGAATGCCGCCATTCCAAATATTCCACGACATTACCTTTATACTTTCACCTAGTGTATTGCTCTTGTATTTTCTCTTTCCACGCGTACGGTATAATTGATATACCTCCTGATCTGATAATCCTCTCGACCACAATCCAAAATCATCGATTTGCCCATTAAATACATCAAACATTGGATCTGAGCTGGTTTTACTTAAACCGATGTTTAGGGGCACTTTGTCAATCTCTAATTCAATTCCCACCAATGAATAAACGGCAACATTCCTACCATCATAATATAATCTTGCTTCCTGATTCAATTGATTATATGCAAAAACCAAGTGATGCCAATCCCCATCGTTAACGGGCTGGCGAGCAACAGTCGGTTTATACTCCCATGCATTCAAAGTGTCCTTTAAGTTCCAACTCCAAGCACCATTTTCTTCCGCCCCAAGCTCCCAACCAACAATCTTATCATTCATCACTTTCTGCTGCGACAAGATAGTATATGGTTCAGGATCACCTAATGCCTTTTTAACCCAAATAGAATAAGTAAATGCCTCGTAATCATTTAAAGAAAATGCTTCGTGATTATCAATAATTAATGGCTTTCGAAAACGTGCGTTGGCCGACAAATCAAGGCTTGTATCATTCTCCTCGAAATGATAACTCACATTTTTATCTCCCCGAAAATCAACTTGCGATAAACCAACGTTGGTTATATCTCCATTGAAATCAATGGCAATAAGAGGTTTCCCTGGTGCGTTCTGAACCTCATAGACACATCCGGAAACCAAAAACAAGGCGACAATGAAAAAGCATAGGTATTTCATAAAGATTAATTATTAGAGTCCACCGACTCAATATCAACTGCTTTATTTTTACTCAACTCATCCAAAATAGCTTCTAACTCAGAGCATAATTCCACAAACTTTTCATTAAAGCCGTCATCGTTATTTTTAAAAGCCGCTTCGGCTTTAATTGCCAAGTCATATAAACCAGGCGCAGCAATAGTTCCTGAAATACCTTTGAAAGAATGTAACATTCGCTCTGCCACTTCACGATCAGTATCACGTTTCTGGTTAAACTCTTCAACAAATTTTAAATGATCGAAATAGAAACGTTGTAACAAGCGCTTAAAGAAATCCCAACGATTAGCAAATCTTCTTACCCCCTCATGCACATTTACGCCTTTAATTTCTGGCCATTCAGTATTTGATTTTTCTTCCTTTGGCGATTCAATCGGCTTTTGCTCTACCACAACCGGACGTCTCTTGGTCTGTTTCAGGCCTCGTTTCTTTTTCACCCAGTTTAACACCTTCATGTAAACCTGCTCCGGATCAATAGGTTTGGCAATCATATCAACCATTCCTGCCTCAAGGTATTTTTGTTTAGTTCCTTCCAAAGCATCTGCTGTCATTGCAACTATAGGCAGCTCGGCATGAACAGGCATATTCAAAATTGCCTTGGTGGCATCAAAGCCATCCATAATTGGCATTTGAATATCCATCAATATTAAATCGAAATAATTTTCACCCCGCTTTTGTAATACCGATAAGGCTTCCTTTCCATTCGCAGCTACTTCAACATAAACACCTGCCAACTCAAGCAACTCAACACCAATCATCTGATTGGCTTCATTATCTTCAACCAACAGAATAACGACCTCTTTTAAGCTCTTTAACTCATTCAAGTATACCCCTGGCTCCTTCTTTCGCCAAGCAACTTTCGATTTCTCTTTACCTAAAGCCTCCATACAACTATCATAAAGAGTTGAATAATTGAGTGGCTTAACTACTGTATTAACGAACGGATGCTGATCAATAAACTGTTGAAGCTTCTTTTCTTTCTCAAAAGCAGGAATCAACATTAAAACAGGTAATTTATCTTGTCGGTGTTCAATTATCTCCTCAATCGCTCTTTCTTTTTTAACGCCAGGAATTTCCCAATCAACGATTATCAAATCCAATGGCTTATCTTGTTTTCCCTCAAGAACATGCACCAAGGCCGATTGACAACTCGCTACCAAAGTCACTTTAAAGTTCAGAAGTTCAAGCATATCTTTTTGAATATGCGAAGTAACTGGATGACGATTAATTAAAAGCACCTGATTACCATCTAAATCCTTTGGTGGAACAAGTAAATTACGTTTTTGAACCTTTTGTTTCTTAGATTTTATAGTAAAGAAAAATGAACTTCCAACGCCGTATTCACTCTCAACCCATATACGTCCTCCCATTAATCCAGAAAGGCGCTTACAAATTGCCAAACCAAGACCTGTTCCACCATATTTACGTGTGGTAGATACATCAGCCTGAGAGAAGGATTCAAAAAGAAACTCCAATAAATCAGATTTTATTCCAATACCAGTGTCCCGAACTTCAACCAATAATTCAACTTCAGTATCATCTTCCTGCAATACAAGTACATTGGTAACAATTTCACCCTTATTGGTAAACTTAACTGCGTTATTTACGAGATTTACTAAAATTTGAGAAATACGCAGCGGATCACCAATCAAATTCAGAGGCACGTCTGCATCGATGGCATAAATAAAATCTAAACCTTTTTCATGCGCCTTGTAGGCAACCATATTGCTCAAATCATCAAACACTTGCTCCAGATCAAAATCAATACTCTCGAGTGATAATTTACCCGCTTCAATTTTGGAGAAATCCAAAATATCGTTGATAATTCCAAGAAGAGCCTTTGAACTAGCCTGTATTTTTTGAAGGTAATCGCTTTGACCTAAATTCGTTTCTTTCTCAATAGCCAGATGTGTCCAACCGACTATTGCATTCATAGGTGTTCTAATTTCGTGACTCATCCTAGCTAAGAAATCACTTTTTGCTCTTGTGGCCGCTTCAGCCGCATTTTTAGCTTCTTTCAACAGAACAGCATCCTTTTCTTTGGCAATTGCAATACCTAAAGTAACCGTGTATGCTCTAAAAATTGCTCGGTGCGATTCAATCCAAGGCATCCCTTTAGAAACATTTCCAAAGCCAATAAAGCCCCAGAAAACATCTCTTGCAAAAACAGGAACCACGAGCAAACTTTCGAGCTTTAACTCCCTGAATAAAAATTGCTCATCTTCCAAGAAGTCCTCTCTAAACCCTGTAATCTCTTTCTTATCAGACAAGGTGTGATACCAACGTGACCCTATATCCTGATAACTCACTTTCTGCAAGTTCTCGCGGTTAATAGGTTTTATCTGGTCCTTGTTCCATTCATATAAATGAGAAGCTTTAGGATCCTGTCCTTCAATATTTGTGAAAATAAATGAGTTATCAACCATCGCACTTTGGGCTACAATCCTTAGCGACTTACGAATGGCTTCGGAAGAATCCTGATTAACAATCAGCTCCTTAACTGCCTCGGCAACACCTTCTAAGAAACGATCGCGCATCATCACTTCAGATGTTGCTTCCTTTTGAGCTGTCACATCGATCATTACTCCTTGCAGGTAATAACCTGAACTATCGGGCTGTTTCATCGACATCCCCTTTTCGTGAAGCCAACGCATCTCACCCTTTACATCCTCAATACGATACTCTACCTCATAAGCGTGATTCCTAACAACAGCTTGCTTTATGGTCTCTAATACCCTTTCGCGATCATTCTCAACAATAAGATTTGTAAAAGATTGAACTCCTTCTAAAAAATTGCCTGTATCAAACCCTGTTACTTTAGTAAAACCACTACTCAAAAAGTACATTGTGCGGCTATCGTCCATAAGCCCGGTGTATACAATACCCGGCACGTTAGTCACAATATTACGGTAATTCTCTCGACTCTTCTCTAAATCGCGCAAGGCCTCATTTAACTCAGTAATATCAGTTGATATACCACAAATGGCTTGTACATCACCCTGAGTATTGCGTATTGGAAATTTATTAGATAAAAAATAGCGACGCCCATTCTTTAATTCGATACCTTCTTCAAATTGAACCGCCTGACCACTGGTAATAACCTGCTGATCTACTTCATCCCATTGCTGAACAGAATCATCCGAAAAGAATTCATTTGCCTTTTTTCCAATCACTTCAGATTCGGCCATTCCAACTTCATCGCACCAATTCTGGTTAACCAATGAATAATTGCCCTCCAAATCTTTAACATATATCAGTGCCTTACTATTGTTAATGATATCGTCTAACAGACGCCTATTATCTTCGATGGCACCTTCAATATTGCGTCGTTTTCGTTCATCAGACGTAATGGTATAAATGAAAAAGCCCAGAACAAGAATTCCACCCAGAATGGCTACCACAACCATTACGATAAGGTAATTCATGCTTAACTCACCCCAACGCGACAGTTGAAACGACTGTATCTCGGCAGCGCTTTTTGCAATAATTTGCATCTCACGACCACTTTTTGTCAAAAGTTGCTCAACCTCACGTCGATTCTCACTTACATTTATGCTTCTAATAATTGTTTGTTCGTAATGCCTTAGGTGCGAACGAAACTGTGTCATGAAACTACGTACTTCAATATTGTTAACAGCATTTTCAATTACAAACGATAATTTAAGGGTTTTATCGAACCATACCTCTAAAGAATCGCGATTTGCAATCCGACTAAAGCTGTTATCCACACGTGTTTGCATCGAACGAATAGCAATTAAATTACTATGTGCGTTATTGTAACCTACTATTATTGAATTATAACGCTCTGTTCCTGGACGTACCCATTTACTTAACTTTTGAAACTGCGACACCTCATGATCTTCAATAGCATTGTACAACGAATCCGTTTGTATGGCAAGTGTTTTTTGGTAGCGATGCAACGATGCGTATAACTTAAAATCTTTATTAAATTCAGTCAGTAGCCCCATTACAGGTTCCAATTTCGACTTACTAGCCAAATTAATCTCTGAGGTATTTATTTTCTGCAGAAGCAAACTAATGTTGTTAGTAAGCGAATCAACAGAACCAATCAGGTCGGCATCACCGGTAATGTAAGCGCGTTTTTCGTTTAAACGCAGGTTATTTATCTGATCTTGAAGCTCATTAACGGCTTCCGTATTATCAACCACATACGCTAATTGTCGAATTCCTCGAACACTCATGAATGTAACCACAAACATTATCAAAATGATTATGGTGAATCCAACGATTACCTTCTTCTGTATCGAATTAGCTATGCCTCTAAAACGAAACTGCCCCATGTTATACCTATTTTTCTTAACCAATTATAATATAAAGATAACAACATTTTTATTGTAGATAGTTTAATGATTTGTCTCATCAATTTAAACATATTCAATTTTGTGTGTTAAATTTGAAGAAACAAGCAATTTCATTATGACTATTAAAAATTATTTCGCCCAGTATTTTAAACACTCCCTACTATATATATTACTATTATTCTGCTACTTGAATACCTTTTCACAAGCCAGCTTAACATCTCGCGAAATGCGAGGCGTTTGGGTAGCAACTGTTGCGAACATCGATTGGCCTACAAAACCTGGATTAAAAAAGAAAATCCAAAAAGAAGAAATAATCTCCATCCTAGACCATTCGAAGCAACTTGGTTTTAATGCCATCTTTTTACAAGTCAGACCCGCCAGTGATGCCTTTTACAAATCGTCGTATGAACCTTGGTCATCGTTTTTAAATAAACAATACGCTTCTCCAAAATATGATCCATTAAAATTCTGGATTGAAGAAGCTCATAAACGTGGTATAGAACTGCATGCCTGGATAAATCCTTATCGTGCATCAATGAACTTGAAAAACAACTTACCAGAAAACCATCCTGCAAGCACCAATCCGGAATGGTTTGTTGAATATGGCGAAAAACGATATTTCAATCCAGGCGTGCCCGAATCAACGGTTCACATTAACAAAGTAGTCAAGGAAATTGTGACCAATTACAACATTGATGGGATTCATATGGATGATTATTTCTACCCATATCCTATAAGCGGCAAGGCATTTCCAGACTCGATTGAATACAATAAATATGGTGCCGATTCATTTTCCGACATCAAAGACTGGAGGCGTCACAACGTAAACGAGACCATAAAGTCGTTAACAAAGACTATTAAAACGACAAAACCATGGGTAAACTTTGGAATAAGTCCATTTGGTGTGTGGCGCAACAAAGCTGATGACCCAAGAGGCTCTGACACTAAAGCAGGTGCTACAAATTACGACGCCTTATATGCAGACATACTGCTTTGGATGGAAAATAAATGGATCGACTACGTGGCGCCGCAATTATACTGGGAAACAACACATCCAGTCGCTAATTATACCATTTTGGCTGATTGGTGGAATGCCAACAGCTACGACACTCCCATTTACATTGGCCATGGCATTTACAAAATTGGCTCAGACAATCCCGATTGGCAAGATCCCAAACAACTACCAATGCAAATGAACATCAATGAAAACTTACCACATATCAAGGGAAGTATTTTCTTTAGTTACAAGCATCTAAAACGTGATTTACTTGGTTTTCAAGATTCACTAAAAACAGGCTATTATAAACATGAAGCCCTTGCTCCTGAAATCAAATCTAAAAATCAAACACAGAGCCAAAGCTTGA
Organism: Carboxylicivirga fragile; assembly: GCF_050589805.1. Taxonomy (NCBI): domain Bacteria; kingdom Pseudomonadati; phylum Bacteroidota; class Bacteroidia; order Marinilabiliales; family Marinilabiliaceae; genus Carboxylicivirga; species Carboxylicivirga fragile. Next base: position 8,021 of record NZ_JBNGOY010000088.1, read on the forward strand.
GAAAACTTAAAGTATCTCGTAAAAAAATAAAGTGGACAATTGACAACAAAAGTACAGCACCTTGCAAATACCTGATTGAAATAAGCAAAGACAATAAATTAATTTACAACACCATTACCTATAACAAAAAAATCGCCTTCCCAGAATTAAATATCGAAAAACCAACTAACATTAAAGTATACCTAGTTGATGCCTACAATCGTATAGTAGGTTCTAAATCACTTGAACTTTAATTATTACAAGTACTTGAAAATAATTAAAGACTTACTTATCTTGTTATTCACCTAAAGATATTGTTCTCAAACACCTTAAAAAAAGACCTATGTTATATGTAATAATCGCAGTATCAATTTTAATTCTTGGGGTACTTATCTGGTTAGCCAGTATTGATGGATCGTACCATGTAAAAAGATCAATTACAGTTAAGGCTTCTAAAGACAAAGCTTTTAACTTAGTAGCAGACTTTAACTCCTGGAAGAGTTGGTCACCATGGCTATGCATGGAACCGGAGGCAGAAGTAAACATTACCAATAATGGAGTTAATGTTGGCGCTATAAACTCATGGGTTGGAGAACTGGTTGGCTCTGGCGAAATTGAACATCTCGGCATTGAAGACAACTCCTCTATTGATCAAGAAATTAGATTCATTAAACCATTTAAATCGAAATCAAAGGTTTATTGGTCATTTACCGATAAGGATGATGGCTGTGAAGTAACTTGGGGTATGCAAGGTAAAATGCCTTTCCTATTCAAATTTATGGCAAAGAACATGGAACCATGGATTGGGATGGATTATGACAGAGGTTTAAAAATGATAAAAGATCTGCTTGAAATTGGATCCGTTGCTTCGAATATTAAAATTGACGGTAAGGTTGAAGCTCCTTCTGAATCATTTATTGGTATACGAACGCAAGCTCCAATGAACGATCTAGCCCCGTCAATGCAAGAATGCTTTGGTAAACTTAAAAAGCTTTCTCAGGACAAGAGCATTACTTTTGACAAAACACTTTCGGTATACCATGACTTTGATTTCACAAAACCAGATTGCGATTATACTGCCGGAATAATTGCTGAACCAATAACGTTGGAAAACAATACTGAAGTATACAATGGTAAGCTTGAAAAACTAAAAGCCATTAAGGTAACATTTACGGGCGATTACAAACACATAGGCAATGCTTGGTCGGCTGCATATGCCTATGCCCGCAACAAGAAAATTGGCATTAAAAAGAATCAAGATCCATTTGAATTTTATTTAACCGATCCGGAATTAGAACCTGATCCGAACAAATGGGTATCGGAAATTTACCTTCCAATAAAATAAGATGAGGATGTCTCAAAAGAGAATTTAAAATCCAGACAACTTATAGTTTAAAACTTAACCTTTATTTCTACCCCTCCAAACCTCCCCTAAAGTGGAGGCTTAAGTCCCCTTCAGGGGATTTAGGGGTAACAAATATTGAAGT
>NZ_JBNGOY010000089.1:0-9378 GCF_050589805.1 Carboxylicivirga fragile
CAGGAAAAATGGCTAAGTCATATTGCTAATTGTTTTTGGCGTTCTTCTGAAAACCTGCTTTCTAAAATTATGAACTTAAAATAGGCTATTAACGGTAAATTGTATGAGTAGTGGCAGATTGTATGGTAATTTCCCGTCAAGCCACTACGTAGTTTGAACGGGCTACAAACCTTGATATTTAGTACTTACCCTGCCATTACTTATACAAAATGTTAAATGCTTTTTTTATTCAGGCACATCCTTATTTTTTCAAATAGCAACTCTTTTTTAATGGGTTTTGTAATATAATCATCACAACCGGCTTCAAGGGCTTTTTCTTTGTCGCCTTCTGTCCCATAAGCTGTTTGGGCTAAGATTATTACATCCTTATTTAATTTTCGAATCTCACGGGTGGCATCATATCCGTTCAAGTCAGGCATTTTTATATCCATAAGAATAATATCCGTATCGGGGTTTTTGCGGAATTTCTCTATCGTTTCTAATCCGCTTTTTGTGTAAGTAATTTTATCAAACTTATTTTTGAAGATAGCATCAAAAAACATTATACTGGTTTCATCGTCCTCGGCAATAATTACTGATAAATTATTTAATGCTATTTGCGGTTCTTTATTTATAATCTCATTTGTATCGCTTTGTTTATCAACCTGTTTTGTGTTAGGAATGCTAAAGGTGAACGTGGAGCCTTCTCCTTCTTTAGATATTACACTGATTTTACCACCCAACATTTCAACATACGATTTAGCAATTGCAAGCCCCAGTCCCGAGCCTTCAAAAGCTCTTGTATCTTCAATGTCGGCTTGTTCAAAACGGTTAAAAACAGCATCTAACCTATTTGCTGGAATTCCTATCCCAGTATCTTTTACATGAAATTCCAGGAATTCAATATCCTTCTCTTTTTTTAGGGAACAAGCAAAAGTAATTTCTCCTTGTTCGGTATATTTAATCGCGTTCCTAATCAGGTTGGTCAGTATCCCTTCCAATTTTGGTTTGTCGGTAACAAAGCGTGTTTCACTATCCGAAAAGTTTTGTTTATAGTTTAGCTCAAGTCCTTTTGATTCAGCCTGATGGTAGAAAAAGTTATACTGTTCTTTAAGAAATTTGTTTATCGACACCTCGGTTTTTGAAACTTTAACCAGCCCTGCTTCGATTTTCGAGATATCCATTATATCTGTGACAGTGGCTATCAATCTATCGCTGCTTTTGTTTATAATATCAAAATATTCTTGTTTCTCTTCTTCATCAATTTCGGAATCTTGCAGAATTCCAATAAATCCAGTTATCCCATTTAAAGGTGTACGTATTTCGTGGCTCATGTTATTTAGAAAAGCTGTTTTTAAGCGGTTGCTTTCTTCTGCTTTTTCTTTTGCTGTAATTAAATCATCCAGTATTTTTTTCTTTTCGGTTATATCTTCTTTAACTGCAACAAAATGAGTTATTTCCCTATCGTCATTTAGTAGCGGTGAGATGCTGGCTTTTTCCCAATATAATTCACCATTTTTCTTTTTATTACGAAATTCACCATGCCAATTTTCCCCAGCAATAATTGTATCCCAAAGATTTTTATAAAAAGATTTTGATTGTTTTCCTGAATTTAAAATACGCAGGTTTTCTCCTATTACTTCACCCTTTTTATAGCCGGTTAATAACTCAAATCTTGGGTTTACATATTCAGCATTACCCTCTTTATCACTAATAACTATAGAGTTGGGGCTTTGTGTAACAGCTCGTAAAAGTTTTCTGCGTTCTTTTTCAATATCCATACGTTTGGAGACATTCCTCGAAACACCCAGTATACCGTTTGCAACACCTTTTTCATCGACTGCTACCGAAAATTTCACCTTTATTTATATTGTTGTACCATCCTTACAGTAAGCTTCTAATTCAACTTCCATAGGATCAATTGAAGCTTCCTTTTCTTTGATTGCAAGTAATAAACTTGTGTAAATATCCTCTACTTTTTTAAAAGAAAGCGGAGTTAATGAGGAAGAAATATTTTTATAAATTATTTCTTCTGGAGTGAAGCCGCGTAATGAATATATGGCCGGACTAACAAATGTATAATTTAAGTCAAAATCAAGTGTAAAAATAACGTCACCCGAATTTTCAGCCAGTAAGCGGTATTTTGTTTCGCTTTCAGCAATCTTAGCCTGTTTTCTTTCTAACTCGACATACTGAAATGCGCTTAGAATCAAAGATGGCAGACGTTGAAGGTAATTTTGACGTTTGACCAGGTAGTCATTGGCACCTAATTTTAAGGCCTGCACAGCAACTTCCTCATTTCCTTGACCAGTAACTACAATAATTGGGATATCTAACTTCCTATCCTGTCTGATGATTTTTATAAATTCTAGAGCATTCAATCCTGGTAACCGGTAATCCATTACAATAACATCGTATTTACAGGGTATAGTCAGATCCTTTTCTTCAGGCAAAAGTTCCAGAGCAATTTCACCTGATCGGGCATTTTCCAGTAAAATAAACGGTGCATACCGGGTTAAATGCCTTAGTGTAAGGTCTATGTCTGTTGGATTGTGTTCTATGTACATTAAATTGATATCAGTTGAACTTCTTTTAGTATTTTCAAGGTGATTCTTAATCGCAAATTCAACTGTTTGTTCCAAACGGTCAGAAAAGTCTGTTGTTTTTACCATGTAATCATCTGCACCTGCTTTAAGCGCTGCAACAGCTACCTCTTCATCTCCAGAGCCGGTGAGCATAGCAACAGCCATATCTTTAAGGGTCTGCCTTATTTCCTTTAATATTTCAATTCCATTACCATCGGGAAGTTGCATGTCGAGTAATGCCAAGTCAAAATCATTTTTCAATAATTCTCTGGCCTCATTAACAGTTTTAGCATGATGAATTATGACATTCGGATACGCTTTTTTTAGCATATGAATGACCAAATTAGCATCGGTTTGAGTATCTTCAAGCAATAATATCATCATAACGATTAATTTTATCAATGATTATATGTTTTGTTTAACACTCTCCAGTAAAGATCAATTTGTTTAGCAACTTCAAGGAATTTCTCAAAATCGACAGGTTTCACAATATAGGAATTCGCACCAAGTTGATAGGCTTCCTTTACATCTGATGATTCCGATGAAGTAGTAAGTACAACCACAGGAATGGTTTTAAATGAGGAATGCGATTTGAGCACTCTCAGTACTTCCAATCCGTTTACTTTTGGCATTTTTAAATCGAGCAGAATGATTGCAGGCCGGGGTTCTCCTTTTTCCCATTTTTCAATAAAGGCGAGAGCCTCTTCACCATCACGGGCAGTAAGAATCGGATTATCCAATTTTTGGGATTTGAAAGCTCGCATGGTGAGGTCCAAATCTACCGGATTGTCCTCTACCAGCATGATGGGTTGATTGTTTTCCTTTTTAGTCATATTCACTTTGTTTTTGGTATTTCAATATAAAAAGTTGATCCTTTTTCGGGGGCACTTTCGGCCCAGGCTTTTCCACCCATCCGCTGTAAGGCTTTGGCCACCATTGCCAGGCCAATTCCGGTTCCTTGAAAATCCTCTGCACGATGCAAGCGCTGAAATATTTCAAAGATACGATCGTGATATTTCATGTCAAAACCACAACCGTTATCCTTAACATAGATAACTCTGGATACTGGCTTTTCTTCAATCCCAATTTCGATAATCGGGTTTGCTTTTTCTGTTGTGAATTTCAGTGCATTTTCAACATAGTTTCGCAAGGCAATGGACAAGCCAGTGGAGTCGGCAATAACCTGTATATCAGGTATTTTAGTATTTATTACTGCTCCGGTTTCTTGAAACTCTTCAGAATAACCATTCAACAATTTCTCAACAAATGGATTAAGGGCAATTTTTTCGTATCTAATCTGGCTGCGTTCCAGTCGCGAATAACTGAGTAAATCGTCGATTAGTTGATGCATTTGCACCGTGGAACTGCGAATGGTATTAATAAAATGAGTGGCTTCCTCATTCAATTTGTTACCATACTCGTTCAGCAACAATCTGCTGTATCCGTCGATTCCGCGCAGCGGGGCTTTCAGGTCGTGCGAAACGGAGTAAGTAAAAGTTTCAAGTTCTTTATTTGCTGCCTTTAACTGGGCCGTACGTTGTTCTACTTTCCTTTCAAGCTCAGCGTTCATAATTTCCAGCTCTTCCTGAAGGAGTTTTCTTTCGGTAATGTCAAGTGTTGCGCCAACGTACCGAAGAAGATTTCCTTTTTCATCAAAATAGGGATGTGCTTTATCATGCACCCATCGAACACTACCGTCTGGTCTTACAATCCGGTGTTCAAGTTCATAAGTCCCCAAGCTTTGCATGGCCGAAATAAAGGTATCATTAAGTAATTTTGCATCATCGGGATGAATATATTTTTCTAGCATTTCATTGTACTCCGGAGATGGTCCTTTGGGGTCAAGCCCATAAATACGGTATTCTTCTTCTGACCAGATGGTGGTTTGAGTGGCAGCAACATATTCAAAACTTCCAAGGTGAGCAATTTCCTGGGAATTACTCATAATACGGGACGCCCGAATTAATTCCTCTTCTGCCTTTTTGCGCTTAGCATTGGCAAATAATTGCGCTAAAAGATTTGTAAGGGCGCTTACAAAAGATTCTTCATCGGCATGCCATTGACGAACAGGCCCTCGATGCTCGGCAGATAATACGCCAATTACTCGCCCATCCTGTTGAATAGCGGAGTCAAGCATGGAACTTATCCGGAGCGGAATAAAGTAATTTTCATTTAATCCCTTTGTACGTGGGTCGTTTTGAGCATCATCTGCATCAATTTGACTGTCTTTATAAAGTGCTTTAAAATAGGAGGGGAAATCAGCTGTTTTCAGGGTTTCTACCTGAGCATCAATGCCAAAGGCAGTATCAAAAAGCATCCTGCGTTTTAATAATTTTTCATCCTCTGAAAGAAGCCAGACACTCGTTCTTTCCACTTTCAAAACGTTAGCAAGTTGTGTCGTTAATATTTCCAATGCTTCATCTATAGATTTATTTGCAATTACATCCTCAAAAGATAGTTTTGCGATGAGGTTACGTTGCAATTTTGCCCGTTCCGCACTTTCCCTGTTATGCTCTTCTGCCTGTTTGCGTTCGGTTATGTCGCGGCTTACGGTGGCCCAGCCTATAGGTTTACCCGTGTCGTCCTGTATTCTAAATAGGTAGTGATACACCCAAATCGCCTCCCCAGTCTGGAAATGGCGTAGTCGGATTTCCACATCTCCGTGGCCTTCACTTAGAACGCGTGGAAAAAAATCATGGGCAATGAATTGTTGATCCTCAGGGAAATAGTAATCCTGTACCTTAACACGGCAGGCGGATTCCATGTCTGGAAGTCCAACCATCATTCTACCTGCGGGGTTTACATAAAGTGGATTCAATTCCAGGTCGCACATTCCGATAAATTCACTGCTGCTCTCGGCAAGCATGAAAAACTTCTGACGCTCTATCTCAAGCTTTTTACGTTCAGTAATGTCAATTCCCATTGACAAACGATGTGGGATTCCGTTCAGAACAATTTGCTCCACGGAATATAAAATATAATGTAAACTCCCATCCTTCACGGTAAAAATAACTTCTGCATTTCGAATGGTTCCTCCCGATGCTTCTGCATATGCTCTGAGTTTTGTTTGTTCATCGATACTCAATAAGCCCAAATCAATGGCTGAGTTTCCAATAATCTCTTCTTTGCTGTATCCAATTAATCTGGTGAACGCCTCATTCGATTCTACAAATTTACCATCCTGTGAAAGAATAGCCTGAGCAGTAGGATTTGTGTGAAATGATGTCTTAAATTTTTCTTCACTCTGAACTAAAGCTTTTTCTGCAAGTTTACGGTCGGTGATATCGTGAATTGAACCTACCAAAAAATTGTTTCCGGAATCATCGGTGAAGCGAATTTTCTTTGTAACAATGGTTTTTGTTTTGTTTTTTATTGTTAATTCTTCTTCTCGTAAATCTTGAATTCCGGTATCGAGAACATTCCTGTCAACAAATAAAAACTGTTTTTTCTCTTTTTCAGGAACCGATTCAGCCAATGTTTTACCTAAAGTGCTTTTCTCATCGGTAGCAAACATTCCATAGAACGCTTGGTTAGCCATTGTAATCCTATGTTGGTTGTCTTTCACAAATATTGGGTCTCCAACCAAATCGAGGATTGTTCTTATCCTGTCTTTCTCATCCTTAAGTGCTTTTTCGTGGTTCTTGCGATCGGTGATATCCACAAAAGTCACCGCGCATTGTTTCTGTCCGGCCTGGAAAGCAGACACAGAATAAAAATAACCCAGCAGTTCAGAGCCTTGTTCAAACTGAACAGATTCTCCGGAAAGAGCAACCTTTGAGAAAGTGCCTATCCAATCGGCCTCATCGTTTTCTATACCGGGTAATACCTGTGTTAAACGCTTGCCAATTGAGTCTCTTAATTTCAATCCTGTAGTTTTTTCGAATCCCTCGTTTGCAGCAAGAATTATAAGGTCAACTGGGATGCCTTGCTCGTTCAGAACCACTTCGAATAGTTCAAATCCGGCATTCATGTTCTCGAAGAGGGAGCGGTATTGTTTTTCTGATTCGATGAGATTTTTCTCGGCCTGTTTTCGGTCAGTAATATCAATTCCTATTGATAAACGATGCGGAACTCCGTTCAATAAAAATTGTTCGGTGGAGTATAAAACATTGCGAAAGCTACCGTCCTGAGCAGTAAATATAACTTCAGCATTTCGAATAGTACCTCCAGATTTTTTTGCATGAGAAGCAAGTTTTTCTCTTTCGGCTAGACTTAATAAACCCAAGTCAACAACTGAGCTTCCAATTATTTTTTCCTTACTAAAACCAATTAAATTGGAAAAAGCGTTATTTGATTCAATAATTTTTCCATCCTGAGTCAGAATAGCCTGAGCTACCGGACTTGTGTAAAAAGATGATTTAAATTTTTCTTCACTCTCTTTTGTGGCTTCCTCTGCTCGTTTTCTATCTGTAATATCCTGAAAGAATCCATCCCATAATATTGATCCATCTTCTTGCTTTTCTGGAGCAGATGAAGCTTCAATCCATTTTGTTATACCTGAAGGTAGTATAAAACGCAATTCATCCGTGTATTTTAAAAGTTTGTTTGCTGATTCCTCGATAGCATTGTTATTGTCATCCCTATCGTCCGGGTGAATTAGGTTCATTAAAATGTTCACATCAGAAATGACATCACTGGCTCGAATATTTAATACATTTTCTACCGATTCACTAATATATGGAAAGCTATAACTACCGTCTAAGTTCTTTTTAAACTGATATATTATTACAGGAGAATTTTCGGAGAGTCTTTTAAATTTTAATTCACTACTTTTTAGTATATCTATTGCTTCAATCTGCTTAATTTTTGCCAATCCCAGTTCAGCGATAACTCTGGTCATTTGAAGCAAAAAATTTAATTTACTTCTAATTTCTTCAATTTTTAATATTGGGATATCTTGAAGCGATTCCAGGTATTTATGCTTATCAAAATTGTATTTTTTAGCTTGTTTTTCGAAATAAGATATGTTCGGTTTTTCCATAAGGAATTGCCCCGTAAATAAATTACCAATATGATGTTCATTAACTTTTAATGGAACAGCTACATCTACCAATCCGTTTAAACATTTATATACATTAAATTCGCCACCTTCAACTAATTTGTTTGCTAAAGTTGTATCGCTTGTTCTGCAATTCGCAGCCGTATCAGGATTCACTCTGTGAAACTCGGTGCAAATGGGTTGCCAGCCCGATTGAGATAAAATATTGCCATCCAAGTCTAACAATGCCGAAACTAATCCGGTAGCATCTGTGTAACTTTTTAGCAATTCACTTACCTGTTCAACATCCAAAATTTCAGAAAGTCGGTAGTTCATAATTGTTTTTTTACCAAATATACAAAAAATTAGCAATCGACTAGATTCTATCACCAACAGCATAATTTACAATTCTTGTACTCAGATTCTGTGTGATTTTCAATTATTTGTTTGCTGTGGTGTATTTTAAAATTGCATTTAACGTTGGCCATATGGCGTCGTTGTGAGGCACGAGCAATGGGCTATTATGGCGTGTTGTGCCCCGTTTTTTGTTGAAAATTAATTATTAATCACTTAAAATTAATTAGTCATGAAATTCAAAATGGACGATTTTACAAAATACCTTTATACATATTGGTTTAAAGACAGAGATATTTGCGATTCTCATATGTTGGCTGTTCTTTTTACAATAACGTACTTTTTTATACCTATTGCTGCGACAGTGGTTATCATTAAGATACTTGGATGCATATAAAATTCATTATAGAAATAGTCAGTGTTCCTAATAATAAGATGACGGTAATAATCTTGAACAAATTGTCTGTTTTGCGTTTGCGATGATCATTAATAAAATCTATTCCTTTTGGTAATAGTTTTAGGTTCAAAGCGATATCTTCAAATAACTGAATGTTATCGACACTTTCAGAGTATTTAAAATCGTTATTGTTTGACTTAAAAAGACCAATTTCTTCAAGGTCCTTTACAAAATGGAACATTTGTTTCTTTGTAACCTTACAATCTTTGTCAATATGAACTTTTTTTAACAGTCCTTTGTCAAAGAAGAAGTCTCTAACGTTGACATAAGACAGATTTCCATTGTTTTTTAGCAAATATTCCAATAAGTCAATGTGAAGATTTTTATTCATAGGGTCTAGATTTTATGAATTATTTTATGTGCCCCGTTTTTATTATTAATTATTTAACTTTTAGAATTTAAACCGTTATGTTTTTTTTACAAATCAACGTTTGCTGGATTATTATCTGCCTCATTATGTATCATTGTGGGTGGCTTAATGGTAGAGAAGGAGTCTATCGTTTGTTTAAGAACTAGATTTTCAGACTTCAGCGAATTTAATTCAGAATTGGTTAGGTATTTTGAAAGGTGTCCAACATAACCAACAGCTAAGAATAATAATGCCACAGCCCAATTAGGTAATGTTGAGAATAAATTTTTCTTAGGGTCTTTATATACACCACAGTCTTTAATTATAGATTTACATGACTCAATGAAAGTTTTACAATCACCGCTGCTCTCATTTAGTTGGTATATGGAGTCATAAATTGGCTGACTCTCTGGTTTAAAGAACAGCTCAATATAAGATTGAGTCTCTTTAATCCACGATGTAGTCGGAAATTCTAATCTTTCCAATTTATTAATTTGTCCTTGCAGTATTTTAACTGCCTTCTTTTTATTCATAGAGTCTGGGTTTTATAAATTATTTTAAGCGCCTCGATAAATGGGGCACAACGGCCGGCTGTATACAGCGTAGCCATAATTGCGTTACTGGTATCTTTTAATTAGCTGCTTAAGTTCTTGCGAGCATCTACACTAACTAAAAG
>NZ_JBNGOY010000090.1:0-8645 GCF_050589805.1 Carboxylicivirga fragile
CAGGAAAAATGGCTAAGTCATATTGCTAATTGTTTTTGGCGTTCTTCTGAAAACCTGCTTTCTAAAATTATGAACTTAAAATAGGCTATTAACGTCTTGCCGCATGAAGTGTGCCGATGCGTGTGGTATATTCGCGTTCCTAATTGCACTTTGTGCTCGCGCGGGAGCTTAAACTCCCAAAACCTGGCTCGGCAAGGCATTCTTTATTGCGGTTTGTTGTGGTGTCGTTATTATTCTTTTTCCAGAAAAATAGCTTTAAATATCTAGAATCTATAATGGAATAAAACAATCAGACTTAAGAAGTTTAATAACATTATAATGAGTTGTCTATTATAATGCCTTGCTCTTTATCTTTAATGTCGATGACAATTGTAGTTGCCCAAATGTCACCTAATCTCTGGTTATATTTTGAGTTTTTAATCGCAATTATTCCAATTATGCCAAAAGTATAAATATCTATACAATCAAGTAGATGTCTCTTAATAGATTGTCCAAGAGATAAGTCTAAATTATTAAAGTCACCTTTTATTGATATTGGCTTTAAGTCATTTAGATAGTTTCCGAGAGTCGTTCCAAATATTTGCTCAATTCCAATTGTCATTAATCCCCAAAACAAACTTACAAATAACGCTGGAAAACCGGATAAAGAATAGCCACCTTCACTACTTTGTTCTCCATAAAATATTAGCATTCCAATCATAAAAGCGTAAATAAATCCATAGTCAATTACACAGGCATAAATTCTCTTACCTAAGTTCGGTTTTGTTTTAATTTGAATTTTATTCATTCGTGCTTCTATTTTATTAAAGAGTTTGCTGAAAATTCATCTTGTGATAGGGCATTCACTTAATTGTGGGAAATGCACCACAACGGATGGCGGTATGAAACGTTGGGAAATTCGGAGCTACCTCACTATCAAAATACAATAAACTTTGATGCGAGAACTGAAGTTCAAGTAACCACTTAACTCCCAATGTTTTATGACCGCGTGTTGGCATTTCGTTGTTTATTCGCTTGCTATTACTTCTAAATCAACCTTATATGTTTCTAAAAGATGATTTTCAGTTACAGCTAATAATTCTAATTGTTGTTCAGATGCTCTACCTATCGATAAACCTGGCTGAACTATATAAATTTTAAAGTCCGTCTTATAAAATCGCTTGCTTTTTTCTTTAACTAGTGCTAGATTTTCTAGCGTACCTTTCTCAAATCGGGAGTTTTTACCGTTTGAAACTCTTCTTGATTCCCTTTGAATCATATGTTTGAATAATTCAAAACCACCTTTGCCTTTCCAAAACACACTTTTTTGCGCTTGTCCGCATACTTCATATAAATCACTTATTCTAGCCCCTGCATTTTCACCATGCGAATATTTTAAGTGATATAGTTCAACAATTATTTTTTTAGCAATATCATCAACTTTTATCGTAATCAAATCCGCTGCTTCTCCCGAACTATCGTCATCGAAGATTATATCAAAATCTTTACCCTGTAGTTCCGTAATTACTTTGTGCTGTATATTACCAGTAGCTTTCTGCTCTCCTTGTGATTCCTCTCTAATATTAACGCCCGTCCAATCCCATGCCTTAATTTTATCACGTTCATATGAACTTCCTTCAAAAACGAAATCAACGAATTGATTTCCTTCTAGCCATGCCCCGTTAAAAAAACGAATAATAGGAGAATAACTATAAAAGTATTCAGATAAGGGATGTGCAGTTGCTCCAAATTGTATTGAACATGGATTTTCAACGTTTATAAAAGCAAAATTATCTGCATTTATTTCCAATCTATAAACTGACCTAAATCTTTCATTATAAAGAACAATGTTTATGTCTCCCGTTTCTAATGGGTTAAGCAATTCCAATTCAAATGAATCAAGAGGGTAAGAAAAATCATTATGGACTATAAAAACAGCCTGTTCATTCTTTTTATAAACTTCATCATTCCACTCAACCGTAATTGGCATTAGCTCTGGTCGTCTATCAACTTTATGAGGGTATATTGCCCCGCTAAGAATTGTATTTGGGTCTATTGTTTCATCAAGTAATTTATCACCTGTATAATTACACCAATTTATTAATTGTTCGATGTTGCCATTTTTTCTTGTCCATACTCGACCTTTGTAGGAACAACCAATAGACACCTTTTCTCCAGCTTCAAATCCAACTCCAAAAATATTGGATTTAATTTTGTTCAATAACTGAACAGGACTTAGAGCAGGCTCAATATCTTCCCCTGTATACATGGTGAAGTTTTTTTGCTTTCCAAATTGCTCTTTTAATCCGACGTTATTTATTTTTAATCTGGTGATTTTCCCTAAACTCCTATACACGTCTTCAGCATTTATAGGAGATGCTGTTCCTAATGATACCGCCTCTGCAAGTTTTTCGAACATGCTCCCATTTGCAGAACAATTAATGTAAAGTAGCTGCTGGTTTTGATTCCAATAAACAACATATAAAGTCCACTCTAATCGATAAATATCTTTTAAATCACCCCATTTAACAGGAACTCTATTCCCTGTTACAATCACAAGTGTTCTTTTTTGGCTATTTATATCGGAATAAACTTGGTCGAAATTATCAATACCAATTATTCCTTTTTCAAAGTCATTCGGCTGCCAAGTATCTGTATTTGTTTTGTAGACAACCGTACTTAATGCAGGTCTAATATTTTGAAGTTGTATTTCATCAGGAAATTTATCAAAACCTTGCATGAATTCATAAAGACTTTCCTGCTCTCTTGAATTTTCATCTGAGATAACAGGTAAGATTTGATTCCAATCGGAATCTTGGGAGTATAAGGCTTGTAATTCTTCTGTAACCTCTACATTAGCAAGGTTAACTATTATAGATGCATTCCCAAGATTATTATCTCTATTTGTCCGTGTAAACCTACCTGCTAATTGTAAAGTTATAGGCAAGCTTTTCTTCACATCATGAAATGCTGCAATTTTCAATTCAGGCATATCAAAACCTTCACCAAACATATCAACGCAAATTATAATGCGAGTTTCATAATTCAAGATTTTGCGAATAGCTTCTTTCTGTTCTTCTTTTTTTAAACCTGTATGCGCTTGAATAGGATTTAAATCCTCATATTCTTTGTAGATTTCGTACACTTCATTAGCGCGAGGAGTTGAGTTTACCCTAGCCATAAGAATGTGGTTATTTCCACTTGCTATATCTGCTCTTAATATCTCAACTGCTTTCTCTGCTATAGACCTATCATAGTCAGAAGAATTAAACTCGTATATTGGGTAATAATCAATTTTCTTAAAATACCCCTCTTCTTGTGCTTTGTTCAGTGGGTAATTGAATATAATCTTTCCTCCAATTGATTTATCGTCATTGCGAAATGGTGTTGCTGTAAATTGTAATATATGCTTCTCTTTAAAAGCTTCAATGAACTTCCTCCATGTCTTTGCAGCAATGTGATGTGCTTCATCAATAAACAAGTGAGAGCAGTATTCTGAAATTCTCGTTTGAATTTGAGGACTAATTTGCCCGACAACACTCATAGTTGTAATAATCACATTACATTTTTCAAAGAAATTATTGACCTCTTGTTCCGTTTGAGGGCGGTGTTTTAGAATTCCAACCCTTGGGAAAAGACTATCTTCATTTACTATACCTAATTGTTTTAACAAACCTAGAGATACAAACTTCTTAGCTAATTGAGAGCGTAATGCATCTGATGGGACAACGATAAGTATTCTTTCACAATTTGCAGCAATTAATAGAGAAAGCATTGTCTCCGTTTTTCCAGTTCCAGTTGGCATTACAATTGTGGCTGGCTCGGAACCAATCTGCCAATGTGCTAAAGTTGCATATATACCACCTATTTGAGGAGAACGAAGACCTTCAATTCCTTCGTCTAGATTTTCTTGCTTAAATGAAAAGGCTCCATTATAAGATTCCTTTACTTCGTTGTATGTATTTGGTTCTGAAAAATCAGGGTGCTTTATCCAAATGTAATTACTGAAATCACCGTCATTAATATTGTCAAAGTTTTTCGCTTGAAGAACGTAATCGAAACGTTCATTTGCAGACCAATTCTTTTTTGAAGAAACTAATATTTCTCTACCACCATTTTCGGTCAACACATAACCATTTACTCTATTATAAGAATGTCCATCAACTGTCCCTTCTATTTCTTGCTTGTCAAACCCTAATTGATAAACGAAGTCTTTACCAATCTTCTCTGTTAAATTAAAATGGCTGGGTAGGATTACTTTCATGTTTTATCAATTTAGGTTTATTATATGCAGGATGCTTCTTACAATGAATGCCAACGGATGGCAATAAGAAACGTAGGGCATTTCGAAGCTCCTACCTATCAAGTTACCAAGCCGTTTATTAAATGTTATGTCGTTCAAATTTAGCATTTTCCGCCCTATGTTTTTTATTGCGTGTTGGCAAACGTTTTTATTTACAAGCTTGTTTAAACTGTAATCCGTATTCATTTATATGTAATACACTTTTATGCGACTTGATGGCTAAATCCATATCAGGTTTAACTTTTTGATAGTTTATCAGTATATTTTCTAAATCTTTAGCTGTTTCCAATTCAGTATACCCATCTTTTCCAGCAGTTCTATCAAATAATAAATCAATAAGTCCAAATTTGCTTAATCTAACCAGACTTGCAGAAATATCAAAAATATCATAACCTACTATAATCCACCCTAAATACCACTCAGGCATAGCACCAATGAATACCTTACCTTGTCCTTTAATTTCGACATTTGGATTTATCGCTTTTTGATATCCTGTTTGCTGAGATAATTTATCAAACACCTTAGCATCTAAACTATTCATTTGTTTTATAATTTCAACAAATGAAGGATGGGTTTTCTTTGACATCGCAGAATCCAT
Source organism: Carboxylicivirga fragile (assembly GCF_050589805.1). Taxonomy (NCBI): domain Bacteria; kingdom Pseudomonadati; phylum Bacteroidota; class Bacteroidia; order Marinilabiliales; family Marinilabiliaceae; genus Carboxylicivirga; species Carboxylicivirga fragile. Next base: position 4,881 of record NZ_JBNGOY010000090.1, read on the forward strand.
TGAATTGGCAAGTAAGTTGAGATACATCTCTCTTAATGTTTCATTTTGTGCGGTATATGTCAATGCTTGCATTAATGGAACTGCAATTTCTGGGTCAGGTGTTTTTCTTCGCTCTTCAGGAATTTTCTCAAATCTTTTATTGATTCCTTCGGTTACAACTTGTTCAATTTTCTCCCATCCCCAGAGTAGTCCGCGAACAGGGGCTAACAAGGCTTTAACTGTTCTTCCAGCAACGTCACCGATTTCTTTTGCTGCTGGCTTTGCAATATCTTGATATACTTCAGGAGCTAATTTTGAAGCTTCATCAACGATCTTTTTAGTTGATTCAGGGTCTATCATTTTTCAATATTTAATTTGTTAGTACGAGGTGTCATAAATGTTTGCCAACGTGTTGAGGCTATGGCCTGTTCCGCTTTATTTTGATGCACATAGTTACATAAAATCAACAAACCTCGTAAACCCGTTTTACTTTCCTAATTCAGTAGCGGTATAGGCTATGAGCCGCTGTTGGCACAAGTTTTTATTTACTTTCAAAATTTCCCCATCCGCATCGAACTCTTACAAAATAAGGTTCTGCAGGATAAAGCCCATTATATAAATATTCTAATAATTTATCTTCACGAGGTATTTCTATTTTCTCATTATAATTACATCGTCTATGATGATATATTATCATTTCATTATACAAAATATAAGCAGAGCCAGCTTTTGAGAATATTTTCCAATACAATTTATTTTCCCATTCTGTAGAATCATTATTATTGTCGAGATTTGAATTCAAAACTCTCTGAAACTGCTTCTTTGCCTCTTCATTATTATTAAAAATGAGGAATTCAAATGAAACGTAGCTATAATATTCAATTACTTTTCTCAAGTCTAATGCCTTAGGTCCTAATTCATATCCCAGTTCAATAATTGCTAGACTATCTTCTTTTAATTCTACACTTACATCTACATAATTATTCCACTCTCTAATTGTGTCCAATTCAAACTGATTTTCTAATTCATATAGACTATCAATAAAAGTGGCAATATCAATTACTGTTTTTGATTTATTGTCTTGTTCAATTACAATCGTGGTATCAATTTTTTCTGTATTAAATTTAGATTTTAGAACATGAGCATTATTGTCTTGATTTTCTTTTGCATTCTTGCAACCTATTTGCATTACAATAAATAATATAATAATAGCTCTTATCATCTTGTTAAATTTGTGCCAACGGATGGCGGTAAGAAATCGTTGCGCACTTAAATGCGCTTCAGTATCATGTCGCTATGCCGTTTGTTAAATGTTATTTTGTTGCAATTTAGCACTTTCTGCGCAATGTTTTTTACCGCGTGTTAGCGGGTCGTAATTTATTGATAATCTATATTTAGTGGTATAAAATATTTCTGTCTTGTTGGTTTGCCGTACAAATATGCAGGTTTCCAATTAGGCATTTCATTTATTATTTCTTTAACTTTCTTATCAGTCTTTTCTCCAAAACCTTTACGGATTATTGGATTAATCGCTTTACCTGTCGTGTCTATTTCTACCTCAATGTACAGCTTAGTCTTTATTCCGTCCTTCATATCAGTTTTATCAATTTCAAGTCTGGTTAAGATATACTGCATTAATTCATGTGTTCCTCCAATATATTCTGCATTTGTTATCCAGTTATCTGTTTGTTCCAAACTATCAGCTAAAATCTGAGCCTTATCAAGAAAGTCATAACCGTACTTGTCTTTTAAATAAATTGTCATAACAGAGTCATAGCAATCATAATATTCCAAATCATCCGTAAAATACCACTTTATGTCATAATAATTATTTAATAAATAAGTGTAAGTATTTTCTATTGGCAGAAATTCCAAAGAATGAAAAGAATAGTCTGAGTTAACAAAATCCTTTTTTGCTTGATTTGAAGCTTTTTCACAATCGGTCTTGGTTTCAGTCAGTTTCAGTATTTTTCCATTAGCTATTTTTAAATTAAATCTCTTCGTGTTCTTAACTGAATCATTGTCGTCTATCAAAACAAACCAGCTTTCATATTCAAGCAAATCTCCTGTAAACCAATCTGCGAACACTTTATTATTAATAACTCTGCGATTGCGAAACACTTTGTTTAATTTGAATTCAAATTCTTCGCAACCATCGATTAATTTAGTCAAGAATAAGCTATCATTTTCAATTGTCCATGTAGCAACATGTCCTCTCCAACAGCCACTCGAAATACAAAAATCCTCACTGTCTCCATAAATCTGTTTACGAATCAATGAATCGGAATCCATAAGAATCTCGAATGGGTATGTTTCAAGGTAAATAGTATCCGACTTGTAAATTAGTTTATCAGGAGTTTGTTCCGTAGCATAAATTGTCAACGAAATCAAACTGATTATTGAAATAATTAAAGGTCTGTAAATATTCATAGACTTGATTAAATAATTGATTCTAATCAGTTAGATGATTTTTAAACGTAAATTCCATAAACAATCTAGCGTTTTTTCTGTGCACGCTGCTTTATGCCCGCTAACGGTAAATTGTATGAGTAGTGGCAGAGTGCGTGGCACTTTCCTGTCAAACCGCTACGCAGTTTGAGCGGGCTACAAACCTTGATATTTAGTACTTTCCCTGCCATTACTTATACAAAATGTTATGCGCTTTTATTTTTTAAAGAAGCCTGATTTTAGTCCTAATGATGATTTTTTAGATGACTTAATCACGGCTGATTTTGTGTTAGAAACTGGTTGTAACACCCATGTGTCTTCATCCTCAACCATTTTTAGTGTACTTGCCGTTAATTCAGGAATTTCTACATAATCTTCTTCTTCCCAATTAGGCACTTCTTCCCAAGAATAAAGCAATTGTGTTTCTTCCTCATCATTCCATTTCCATTGTGCTAAACCACCATCACTTTCATCTTCTGGATTCGCAAATGAAACAAAATAGGTTCCAGCTTTTGAAAATAAAACAGTTAATTCCATATCTGTCCCAGCAACAGGTTCTCCATTTTCCGTTACCATTTCCCATGTTCTACATAGTAAATCTGTATTTGTTGAAGTTTGAATTTCATCTTGTTTTGACGCTGTTATAATAATTTCACTATCAGGATTACTTGATAATTGAATTGTGAAATCTATTGATTTTTCATTTACTTCAGATATTGTGAGAGTTCCAAAATCTGAAAGAACAATTGTTGTATTGTCAATAATCTCATAAGTTCCAAAAAGGATAATTTGGTCATTTGTTGATTTCGTTGTCGTATTTTTCACAACTATATAATTACCACTTTCATTAAATTCAAATGATTCATAATCACTCGAATTGTTAACTGTCCACTTGGCACTAATTGTTTCTTTCTCCAAAGTTTCTTTTGGGTCATTTTCGTCTTTATCACATGCCGTAATAAATGTTAACACTAAGATTGCAAATAGAATCTGTTTTAAGTTTCTCATCTTTCTAAATTTTAAGTTATTAATTTGTTGAACTGTGTACTGTGTTGTAATTGCGCATAACGGCCGGCCGCATGGTGCTGTAAGGCATTTTAACCTTACCTACTCTCTAAAATGAGCAGAGCCAAAGCGCTGTTTTGTTTTTATTTTTTTTGTTCTAAAAGTCAAACAGCGTTTTGGCGCTGATGACCGAAGTCATAAATTCTCCAATTTGAACTAAGCCTTATGCACTATAGCGGCTTGTTATAGCCTGTTTTTCTTACTTCTTAGTTGCTGAAATGTTATTAACCGCACAAAGCCAAAAACAATTATATATAGTTCTCGATTTAAGCA
>NZ_JBNGOY010000091.1:0-7919 GCF_050589805.1 Carboxylicivirga fragile
ATGTAACTCCCATTGAATATGAATTAAATTATTACCAAGTTTTAATTGCGGCTTAAGGTCTTAAAAAAACGTCCGGTTTTTATTTGTAATTCCACATTGACCGAGGAGCAAAAGCAAGCCATGAAGAAGCAAGCTAAGCAGCGTGCTCGCAAAAAGAAAAACAATAATAAAGGATAAACAAAGTTTAAAAAGTACAGGTATCTCTCCTGTACTTTTTTTAAAGCATTAAAGTTGGAATTCAATCACTACCGCTTCGAAACAGGGAGGCTTTGTTGTAACACACAGCTTTCAAAAACAATCTGTTCAGCCCCACCAACAACTAGAACATCACTTAGCATCAGACTAATGAAGATAAATCTAAATCCGATGAAATTTATAATTATAATAACGCTTAGCCTCTTTTCTTTTACTATTGTTTGCTCGCAAGAAAGCTATGTTGATTCCGTGCTAAATGAGGAAATGTATTACGATGAATCTGACGTATTTTACATGGAGTTTGACAGCAATAAAACATTTCATTTTATGTATGCCAACGGTAGCTATAATAATAAGTCCTTCTATGCTGGTCGCGAAGTTATGAATCCACAATACTTCTTGTCTGGTCAGGTATCCTATTTTAATTCCAAAGGTTTTTTTATGGGTTTGGCAACAAGTTCGGGCACATGGTTCAGTACCAACAACGATGCGAACTATAACAATAGCCTAACATTGGGTTATGGCAAAGCACTAAAAAAACACAAGTGGTTTCGATACAATGCATCCTATAGCCGATATTTCAGTTTCAATAATGGCTTCGATTTCTCATCCACTTACAGCAATAATTTACATCTGGGTGTGGGCGCTAAACATAAATGGTTTGGCACAAGAGTTGGCCTTAACTATTTATTTGGTGAAGCCTCAAAAGCTACTTTCAGTTGGGATATCTATTCATCCATTACTCTACTTAAAATGAGTACCTTCAACAACATTAAAGTTGAACCCGAAGTATCTTTCTTTTACGATTCGGAACTTGTTGAACAAATAAATACCGACAACTCCCTAAGCTACACAAACGAGTTTGGATGGATGAATACAGAATTGACATTGCCACTACAGATAAACATCAATGATTTTGACATTGAATTGGGCTATACCATCAACCTACCACGTTCCCTCGATCCGAATTATACCTACAATACAACAAGCTTTTTCTCTTTATCCATTGGTTACATATTTGAACTATAATTCTACTAATCATTAATCAAGGCTCACTTCGTAATGAAAACGTTATAATACTGGCAAATCTGCCATACTTATTCAAGCGCAATAAAGAATTGGAAGGTTTATTAGACAAGAAAACAAAAGACTTATTGCAAGACATTATGCCCAACAGGCACTGAAAAATAAAAAATGGAGTGATCGCCTACTTCCGATTCAACCCAAATTTTTCCATTCAGCTGAGTTGTTACCTTTTTGCAAATAGCCAAACCAAGTCCCGTACCGCGATAGAGTTTATCAATATTATCTTCTAATTTGCGGAAACGGTCAAATATTAATTCCCTTTTATCATCCGGAATACCAATTCCTGAGTCACGAACAAAAAATGTGCATGAGCCATTTTGCTCCTCAATACCTATTTCAATTTCACCTTGTTCGGTAAATTTGATGGCATTATCCATTAAATTATTTAACACCTGCTTTATACGTACAACATCAGAATAAATCTGATCTCCATCCCAGGCTTTTTTACATTTAAACCTTAACCCTTTTGTAGCAACTGCAGGTCGAAACTGTTCATATACCTCATCCAAAAGTTCATTTACTACTATCTTTTCCTTGGCAATGATTACTTCACCTGATTCAATGCGTGATAGTTCCAATACATCATCAATAATAACCAGTAAATCCTCACCATTACGTTGGATGACATCCACAAACTGTTGACGTGTCTCTGCATCTAAATCGGTATCGCTCAGCATGGTTGAAAAACCTATAATGGCATTCATTGGTGTTCGTATTTCGTGGCTCATATTGGCCAAAAAGGCAGATTTCAATTTCTCTGACAGTTCTGCTTTTTCTTTTGCCTCAAACAACTGACGCGTACGCTCCTCTACCCTGGCTTCCAATTTACTGCGGTGCTCTTCTAATTCTTCATTCTGTTTCTCAATTTCATTCTTTTGCCGCTCCACTTCATCACGTTGCACCATTATTTCTTCCTGATGGTTCGCCAGATCTTCATTCTGAGTAAGTACTTCGTGCTGTCGTTCTTCCAATAGCTCATTAGCTTCGCTTAGAGCAAGCGTGCGTTCTTTTATTTTTTTCTCCAGCAATTCCTTTTGCCTGCTTAGTCGTAATGTTCGCCACCTTATAAAAGCAGTGATTATACCAATCAATAGAAGTACATAAAGGAGGTAAGCTGGCCAAGTACGCCAAAAAGGCGGTGCAATGAACAGGTACATGACCGTTTCATTAGCATTCCACACTTCATCATTATTACTTGCCCTAACTCTGAATACATACTGCCCGGGCGGTACATTGGTATAGGTTGCAATTCGATCTTCAATGGGCGATACCCACCCCTTATCAAAACCATCCAATTGATGCTGATAGGTATTTTGCTCCGTTAATGAAAAGGCCAACGCTGCATACTTAAAAACAAAGGAGTTTTCGCCATGACTTAAATAGATTGAATCGGGAGATGTATATTCATAAAACTCTCGAAGCTGATGCCTCTCTTTCTTACTTAAGCTATCTGATTGATTTGTAAACGACAACTCCGTAATAACCACTTTGGGTGGCATCTCATTTTTTGCAATTTTACTGGTATTGAATAAATTAAAACCACCTAATCCACCAAAAAACATTAAATCATCAGTTAAATGAAGGGCATTCCCAGTGGTAAATTCTTTGGTCTGAACACCATCGAGGGTAACAAACTCTTCAAACTCCCAGGTATTCGTATCAAAACGTACCAGACGACTGGAGGTACTAAACCATAGCTCATTTTTAGTATTCGATAAAATGGCAAAACAAACGTCACTGGCTAATCCATCCTTTTTAGTTAAGCGCTTGAACGTACCGGCTTTTCTATCAAATAAATTTAAACCAGCTGCCGTTCCCACCCAGAAATTCTCATCCTGATCGAAATGCAATGAGATGACTCTATCACTACTTAAGGACGAGGCATCATTCGACTTGTAACGAAACGATTGCTCATACTTTTTTGATAAGGTATCAAAATAGTTTAAACCACCACCATCACTACCAACCCATAAATTACCACTTTCATCTTCTTCGATGGCCCAAATCAAATTGACCAGATGATCAGCACTTTTGTCGGGATAAGGCGCATACAATTGAAAAGTTCCTTTTTTCTCATTAAAACATTCCAAACCAGCTCCCGTTCCTAACCAGATATTACCTTTACTATCTTCATGAATAACACGTACGTATAAATTAGATAAAGATGTGTTGGAACCTTCTTTTGTAGAATAATGTTTCACCGTTTTATCCTTAAAATTAACCAGACGTAATCCGTCGAAGGAACCAACTAAAAGATTGCCTGAACTTAGGACTTGGAGTGAAAGAATAAAATCATGATTGATGCCTTCAGATAATAGCAAAGGATGCGTTTCTACAAATTCATTAGTAATAAAATTATAGGTATGAAGGGCTTCTCCCTGAACGGCGATTAAGAAAGTAGAATCCGTCATTTGCTCAGAGGCATAAATGGCCATGTTCTGATGTTTTTCATCCGCATTTTCAAGTGTATAGCCCCCTATCTGCTTATAAAACGGATCTCGATAATTTAATCCGTCGTAGGTTCCCACCCATAGTATTCCCGTATCATCCTTATAGAAAGCCGAAACCATATTATTAGACAAGGAATAGGGATTTCGCCATTGTTTTTGAATGTGCGTGTAAGAATTATAATCTGGACTTACAATATAAATACCGTCACCCAAAGTACCTATCCATATACTACCGTCGTCATCCACAAAAAAGTAATAATGATCCAAGGTCGAAGGCGAAAAAGAGCTAGCTAATTTATCATTTAAGGAAAAAGAAGATCCATCATCTGTATTTAAAATAAATAAACCAGCATTGGTGGTTCCTACCACTGCCTCATTAGCGTTCACCTGGCAAATTGTACTTGAATAGTCCTCATTGCCATCGGCAATTAAGGAATAATCAACAACCGAATGTGTTTCACTATCCAACAAAAAAACATCTCCTCCACGTGAAGTAATCCACACTTTATGTTCTCCAGCCTTAGTTAAACCTACAATATGCGAAGGGAAATCTCGGCTATAATTATTAAAGGTTTTAAAATTTTCAGTTTCCAGTGTAGTAATATTAATCCGGTACAAACCATTTCCCCAGCTACCGGCCCACACATATCCTTGCGTATCGATAAATAAGCCAGTAATTAAAAGCGCAGTCAACTCACTTTCTGAAACGGGATTATAGAGAATACGAGTGACCTCACCAGTTCGTACATCCATTCGGTTTACACCATTGGGAGTTCCTATCCACAAGTTTCCAAGCGAATCGCAAGCAAGGGCTCTAATAATATTATGGGTTAAGGTGCTTGAATCAGCTTCGGAATGGTAATAGCTTTTAAATTCGTAACCATCATATCGATTAAGTCCATTGTAGGTTCCAAACCACATAAAACCGCTCTTATCTTTGACAATGGATGATATATTGGCCTGCGAAAGACCATCTTTCACACTCAGGGAACGAAAATAAACGGATGCACTTTGTGCTCCAGCCCCCAATGAACAAAGCATTAGCAGGATAAACAAGCATAGTCTATTTTTTTTACCTAGGAGCACGTTGATGTTTTTAAGAGCGATTAGTTAATCAGCACATCCATAAATATAAAAAAAATAATTCTACCTGTACTATCACTTTGACCAACAATGAATCTTATGGGGTGAAAATAAGATTTGAGTACCCAGTGCATAGTACGAAGTCCCGAGTAGATTGTCCGGAGTGCGAGGTTTGAAGTCCGATGGAATTATCTGAGGAATTAAGAATTATAACGATTGCAATAAGCAAAATAAATTACCAATGATTTACTGTTACATTTATGAAGGGTACGGTCTTAGCCTTTTATTTTGCCTATTCATTCAGCAAAACACGAGCTTGATAAAAAAAGGGTCTTTCGTACAAGTTGTGCAACTATTAGCAGTAAGAAGCATGCATTACACACTACTCTGGCCATACACCTACTTTATACCAATTGTATTCCAAAATGATTTCTCCCTAGCATTGCATTGTTTGTTTAACAAATTATAATACCTTAGTAAACACAAACAATAGTGATTGTTTAATGTATGTACACATTAACAGTGCCTATAGAAAATAATCGGGATGTCACATGCCGAAACAGGTCATATATTGATATATAAGGACTATAACAGAAGATATAAATGAATTGTAGCTCATTTGAGGGGAAGATAAAGCTCAAAACATATTGATTAATGAGCCTAAAACAGTATCTTTATGAGCTTTAAAAGCTAGAATGATTAATAATAGAAAGCAACAAGTAATCGATTTTATAAAAACTAATGGTCAAAGTTCTTCAAAAGAGATTTTTGATGGAATTGGTGAATCTTTTAGCTATGCCACATTAAAGCGGATTCTTACTGATTTAAAAGCTAATGATTATTTGTTGACAAAGGGACAGGGTAAAGGAACTAAGTATCTTTTATCACCAGCTTATGAATTGATTAGTCCGATAGACATTGAAAAGTATTACGAAAAAGAAATTGATGAGCGACAAATCATTGAGAATTTTAATTCAGAAGTAATAACTGAAGTACTAAAGAATTACAATTCCTTTACTGAGAGTGAATTGGGTAAAATGGCATTGTTGCAAAAGGAGTATCAAAAAAACATATCGGAACTATCAGAAACTGAATATAAAAAAGAACTAGAAAGACTAGCAATAGATTTAAGTTGGAAGTCATCACAGATAGAAGGAAATACATATACACTTTTAGAAACTGAACGATTATTAAAAGAAAAAGAAACAGCCTCAGGAAAAACAAAAGAAGAAGCTGTAATGCTTTTAAACCACAAGGATGCTCTTGATTTTATAATAGAACATGATGATTATTTAAATCCATTAACAGTTCCAACGATTGAGGATATCCATAGCATTCTGACAAAAGAATTAGCGGTTGAAAGAAGTTTAAGGAAAAGACGGGTTGGTATATCAGGAACCAATTACAAACCACTTGATAATGAATTTCAGATTTTGGAAGCGCTCAGAAATACTTGTGATGTAATAAATACCAAAGACAACATATTTGAAAAAGCACTACTCGCACTAGTTCTCATTTCTTATATCCAGCCTTTTATGGACGGTAATAAAAGAACTGCAAGGATTGTAAGTAACGCAATTCTAATGAATTATGATTACTGTCCTTTATCATTCAGAACGGTGGATTCCATTGATTATAAGAAAGCAATGCTACTGTTTTATGAGCAAAACAATATTTCAAATTTCAAGGAGATTTTTATAAATCAATTTGAATTTGCAGTGAGAACATATTTTTAGAATCGAATAAAAACGAGCTGCAATCGAGTAGCTCGCCCCACTAGCAGACACTAGCAGGGAGAGGCTCTCAACACCGCACGTACGGGTCTCGTATACGACGGTTTAGCAAGTTATGGGGAATCGAAGATCGACGAAGTCAATAATGAATCACGTCTAACCGGCGTGATTTGTCGATAGATTTCATTTAAAGGAAGATAACCTCTTTGTTTCAAACTATTAAATGTAATAGTCGTTCCAAAATCGGACTCTGTGAAATAGCCCAACCACCCATTATTCATTCATGTATATTTGAATAAGCATTCATGATTCGCTTCGCTTAATTCGTGTTCGACTCCATGCATATGCCATCACTTAAAAAAAATCAAAGACACACTAAAAAACATATTTATGAGTCTAAATCGCTATGGTGCGAAGTAAATGAGCGTAAAACTGCAATTCCTTTCTTACTCTCAAAACTTAATCCTATTTTTAAACAATAGCTGGCAGCCTAAATAGTTTTTAGACAGGCTGCCGTTGTGCCGCATACAAAAAGAGACCGCTATTCAGATATGGAAGCATTGAAAAATATTCTACTTTGTCAAGTAATGATTGGATTACGATTCGACAAAAATTTTCTTGCAAAGAAATCTCTAAGAATGAGTTGATTTTAGAGGAAGGTAAAAAATGTCATTCTTTTTCATTTATTGAATCTGGCTTGCTGAGGTATTTTTTCTATGAAGATAGTTATCGGGAGACAATTGAAAGTAAATTTAATCATATGAAACGAGCCATGAGAAAAGTTTTCTCACACAGGAGAATGACTATGGTGGCGAGTTCCATGTGGCCATTGAAAAATAAAATATAGACACATGAAAAATACATTGATAATATTTGTTTTTGGAGTATTTGCAGCAAATTTATTTGCTCAACCAACAACACCAGTTGAATATGGACTAAAACATTATAACATAAATAGCTTTTCATTAGGGGAAATAAATTTTTATGTAACCATAAACCAAATTGAAGAAACTAAACCTGTATTAATTCTTCTTGACGGCTCAGGTCATACACCAATTTATTTACTACATAAAACAGACAATGGATATTCTAACATAACGAGTACCATACCATTTGATTATAATGAATTATCTCATAATTATCATGTCGTTTTAATTAGCAAACCTGGAACTCCTTTTTTTGATAGTATCCAAGTTAATTCAAGTGATGGCTTTATTTAATAACGAAGGATTAGTGAGTCGAGTAATTAATATTGCAAATAATATATAGAGTTGTTGGTAAGCATTCGGGCTCATACGTCATGAATGCTCAATAATTTTAGTTAATGCGAGACATTCCAACATCAGGTAGAATCCATGGACAATTCTCACCA
>NZ_JBNGOY010000092.1:0-7817 GCF_050589805.1 Carboxylicivirga fragile
TGACTGGCAGTCAAAAGGTCAGCGGTTCGATTCCGCTATTCTCCACAATGAAAATAAAGGCGTTCGGGGGCTTCCACTCTGGGCGCTTTTTTTGTATTCAATTATTTCTCTTAAAAAAGAGATTTCGTAAATTGTAATTCAAGCAAACTTTATGAATTACTATACTTACATACTCTACTCGCCTCATTTCAATAAGTTTTACTATGGCCAATCACAAAACCTTAAAACTCGATTAGAGAAACATAACAACGGTCAAGTGCAGTCCACAAATAGATATAAACCTTGGGTGATATATGCTTATAAAGAACTTAAATCAAGACCTGAAGCAATCGCTTTTGAAAAAAAACTTAAGAATCTTAAAGCAAGAAAACGTTTAATGCCATTTCTTCTTCTTCATGGCTTTACAATTATAACAATAAACACATAGCTCAGCGGTCCCGAATTTTCAGAAACTTTGTTTCTTATAAAATTCGAGGATCCTCGAAAAACATTTCAAATCTTTGATTTGAGTTTTTCGGGATTCGATTCCGCTATTCTCCACGTTTAAGATAAGGCGTTTGCGGGCTTCCACTCTGGGCGCTTTTTTTGTTTGCATACTATTTGCATACAAGAATACCCATTTCTGATTACAAACAAATCCCTTCACTTTTTGCAACTCTTTAATTTTAGAGCAGCATTGGTCAATGTTGGTTTTAGCTGTTACAATTTGCTGTTGACACTGTTTCACAAAATGTCCTATTTTATTTGAATAAGCTGAGCAACTAATTCTCTCAAAAGAGCTTTGCACCAAAACTATTAACACCTGGCCGTCTTTCGTTTTTTACCCAAGTTACCTTTATTGATCACCTTGTCGATGTAATCATTTGCCAGTGGTACTTTACAGGCCGTGCCGCCAACATCAACACTAACTTTACCTATGGCCTTAGCTACTTCTTTGGCTTTATCTGTTAAAGCTTCAATATAACTGCCTGTTGCGATCACAAATCCATTCATGGTGTAACGTACCCGATTAGGTGCATTGTGAATATTGTTTTTAACTCTATCCAACAACTGACTGTAGGCTTCCATATCAATGGCCTCATTCGGCCTTACAGACGCATAAAAAGACAAGGTAGCCCAGCCAGCAGAAGCAATGTTCTCCTTATCTGAATCAATCCACTTTAGGCCTAGTTCAAAACCAAAGGGTGTTTCGGCAGCTACCCAGGCAACTGCGTACTCACTCAAATAATACCAATAGGCTTGTTCTACCCATTCATCCAGTTGTTGAGTCGTAATTTTATTTTCATCGGCCATTAAACCTGCCAGATACATGGCATCGGAATTACCCGTGGCAAACAGTTCTAAGGCCAACTCATGATTCTTCTTTGTTTTTTTCAGAATCTTCTTCAAATCCTGCACCTTTACTCCAAAGAAGGGTTCTTTGGCGCCATGTTTCGTCAATACTTTTTTAGTTTGTTCACTACCATATGTTTCAAGCTCCTTTAGTACTTCTTGTGCTGTCATAATCCTTGCTTTTAAGTATCCCAAAACCGATGATGAATATAAAACACCTGACCAAAGCCCATATTTAGTAGTAGGCCACAGCGTAACAATCACCTTGTTTATAAAGTGTAACAATAAAATTAACTTCTTGTTTACGCAGCTAGTAGCTTACAGTACACTTCACTAAAACTTCACCCCATATTCCAAGGCCACTGCAAATTGGTTTAATCCATCTGGTCTGTTTTGTCGGGCTAAAACAGGTGCACCCACATTAAACTCTATAAACGAAACCTCGGATAGTTGGTATTGAACGAAAGTATTAAGATTTAAGGTTAATCCTCTAGACTTTTCGATACTTTGCCTTAGTCCGTTCTTATCCAGATAGCTATCATTTTTCAGATGGTATATGGGCAACATACTGTAGCTCAACATCCACTTTTTACTCAATTGGGTGTAATGCGAAACTCGCATCAATACATCTCCACTCCTATGGTAGCCATTGGTAGACAAATAAGGATCGGCTAAGCTACCTTCTGGATAATCGTCTGCTAAAAATTGGTTGGAGTTTTGATATAAAGCTTGCTGCCAGGCTGTTGAAATCGCAAGTCGGTTTCTTTTCCATGTGGCACCTACTATCATATCGGTGGTTCCTAGGCTTGTTTGATAGGCCATCGGTAAGGGCAAGCCATTTGCTGTTTCATCTGCTTTGTTAAAAGGCAACTTGATACCTCCGGCCAAGAGCCAATGTGGATTTATAGTCCAGGTTGATGTAAGTATAATGTCGGATAATCCTGAAGTGGTGCTCAAGTCTCCACTTCGCACACCCATTAGAAGTTTGGCACTTAGTGATACAGAACCAAAACTTCGTGTGTACTCCATATAAGGTGTAATAACCGACACATTGTATTGAGCCATACCATAGGCCGTCCCAACTTTAAAACTATTGTTACTGAGCTTTGAAGAATCACTCGCTTCCGGCTTTAGCGAATGTATGGTGCAAAAACCAGCATCGCTGCAGCCCTGAGCAAATACTTCTGTTTGTACTAAAAAAAGTACACTAATAATAAGTATGCATTTTATCCTATTACTTTTCACCCTATTCATTTTATGGGTTTTGTCGTAATAGAAATCAATTCCTTACAATACAATTGTAGATCGAATTGCTAAGTTATTCTTGTTGCGATTCTAATCTTAAGGTTCTCTTCTTGTGCTTTTCAATATCCCAAGTCATTCCAATGTGTTTGACATAGTCTTCTATTGGTTCAAGTCCGACTTTTTCACGTCTTTCATTTACTTTTTCTGGTTCTATTAATGGATAAACGAATAATAGTTCGTATTAAATTACTGGTCATTCAATTCTTTTCATCCGATTGATAAATGAACTTCAAACCATCGTATAAACTATGAAAAGGTACATGTGCTTCGTTTTCATAAATCAGGTACTTATACGAAACGATCGTCCCCACTCTTTCCTTCACTAAATTAGAAAATTCTGTCATTTGTTTGAGTGCATTCACTTGTGCCATCAGAGGGTCTTTAAGGCCGTTTGTGACAAACATTGTTCGACCACTGTATTTATCCAACTCTTGAAAGTGTTTATGGCTTAACTCCGTGAAAAAGGTTTCGCAAAAAGGAAACGCTCCACTACTGGCAATATAGGAGTTAAATAACTTGGGCTTGTTTATAAACGTATAAAGTGTGAATACAGCCGTCATCGATTGGCCATACAATACTCGTTCATCTGTTGTTCGATATTTATTTCCGATGTAGGGAATAAGTTCTTTCTGAATATAGGTCTGAAAGTCATCCACACTTTTAGCACTAATCGAATCTCTTGGCCAAACATCCTTTCCGCTTACATTTTCCATTACCACAATAATCATTTCGGGAATCATCTCATCTGCATAAGCCAGGCGATTAACCGTGGAGACAATTTCCAGCATCGAAGCTGTATCTCCTTTCACCTGATACAACACAGGGTATGATGTGTCAGATTCGGAATAGCTATCAGGTAGATGTATCATTACCTTTTTACTATCATTTAATATTTCAGATTGAATACTATCTCTGATTCCAATTTTCACATTAATATCTTGTGCAGATATTACACTTGGAACGATCACAGCAAGAAGAATAATTAGCAAAAAATAGTTTCGAATGATTTTGGTCATAGTTTATTCATTTAATGTCCGGTTCTAATACTTTGCGTTTCAATATCAATTCATGGCTGACTTACAGAGAATCCTTAATAGTCTAAGTTTTGTATTTGTTTTTCGATTTCTAAAGCTCAATTGCTTATCATAAACACCTTAAAAACAAACACATTGTTTATAAAACAACGATTTGGCGGTGTTTTCCGAAGCCACGAAACGTCCAAAATGCACCAAACGTCTTATACACTATTGCGGTTTGTTGTGCGTTCGACTTTGTTACTTTTTTTTATCTATGTTTTGTAAAAATTTAATTGGGTCTTTCAAGTATCTGTGAGCATTTGAATTCCGAATACTATTTTTAATTTCCTCAAAATCAGGTTTCATTAGTTTTCCTTTTCTGTCCATAAACAGCCAGCCATTTTCGTTGCCAAGCTCAATCATATTTTTTAAGAACGTTAAATCATTTTCTCTTAAATCAACGCGAAAAGAAAAGTCTCTAATAGACATTGATTCTTCGTTCAAAAAAATAGCGACATCATTGTCAACAAGGTCATTATATGTTTTCCAATAAATGCTTGTTTTGTTATTTTCCCAATTTGCTCTTTTAATAATTAAGTCAACTTTAGAAACAATATCGTCCGCTTGCATTTTTACTTCTTTCCAATATATTTTAGCATCAGATTCAAAATATCCCGTTTCTGAGCTAACCCTAATTTCATTAGGAATGGAATCGTGCTTTTTTTCAATTCCTTGTTTTGGTACAATTGCTAAATAATATTGATAAACTGCCATTTTACTTCGTTTTATCCAGCTGACGCACAACGGCCTGCCGCATGGTGCGTAAGGCGATTTAACTTTACAAACTTTCCACATTGAGCGGAGCCAAAGCGGTGTTTTTGTTTTATATTTTCATTTTCTATAAGCCAAAACAGCGTTTTGGCGTTGATTGCCGAAGCTACGAACCGTCCAATGCGCACTGCATCCCTTATACTTTATTGTAGCGCGTTTTTATTTCGGATGGATTTGATTTTCTTATGCATAGTTGCTTATGCTTTCGACTTTATAAGCTGTTAAACTTTATTGGTCTGAGGCTCAATCCAGTTCTTTTTTCCTGTTGAAACGTCGAGAACCTTTATTCCTAGTCCATTTGATATTTCTTCTGTCAATTGTTTACACTCTTCAAATTTCTTTCTAAAGAGTTTCATTCTTTTATTATTAGGAAAGATTAAGTTTGTGGTTAACATTACATTATCAAGAGTAGTTGAAATGCTCTGATGATACATACGTTGACTCACATTTACCCGAACCATAGAAATATAGTCAACTTCAGAAATATCAAAAGTTTCTCCTTTTTTCATAAAAAGATAAGTCGAATACTTATATAAGCTTTTTGATGAATAATCTATAATCATCCGATCCCTTGCAGTTACTAAAAACAGCCCGACAATTATTAATAATATTTGGATATACCAAAATTCAATACTTGCTAGCAATCCTGTAATTATTAAAGCATATCCGAAAAGTACAAATGGAACTGGTAATCCTCCAAGTTTTAGTTTTAACTGATTGTTTTCTTTCATTTTATAATTGTAATTCAAGTTAGTATGATTGATCGATATTAGGTTGTTTTTTAGCTTTTTTACACATGTGGTAGGTCCTTATAACAAATTGGAAATTATGCACCTCTCTAGCTTATTTGCAAATGCGCTACAACGGCCTGCCGCATGGTGTTGTAAGGCGATTTTAACCATACTAAATTTCCAAATTGCGCGAAGCCAAAGCGTTGTATTTGTTTTTAACTTTTAATTTTGAAAGCCAAATCAGCGATTTGGCGGTGATTGCCGAAGCCACAGAACTTATAAAATGAGCTGGGCTCCATATGCTTTATTGCGGTTTGTTGGCACCTGGCATTTTTCATAAATTAAACCTAAATCCAATTGATCCTCTAATATAAAATCCTCCTGGATTAATCTGAACTCCATTACTCAATTGTGTGTTACTATGAATTCTCCAGTTATCTGTTTTTGAAAATGGTGAATAATATCCAGTTTTTAATCCAAAAACTAAATCGTTTATATAAGTAAAAGTTTGAAATCCTGCGGAGATTGAATTATTACTAATTATATAAGAATTTTGATTGTCAACAGTCTTCATTAGTTCTTGAAAATCCGAATCTGGTTCAATAGGTTTGCTGATTTCTAATCTAGCAGTATTTATCACAAATCCAACGATTGGATATATTTCAAGATAATCTTTATCAAATATTTTATAGCCGAAACTGAAATTGTATCCTTTACTATGGAAGTATGATTGTATGCCATTATCGTTTTCTTCCCGTTCCCATTGGTCGCAATTACTAAGTTCAAAAGAATACATTTTTTTACCACTTTTAAAATATAAAGAGATATCTCCCGAGATAAATCCATCTGGTATATTTGAATAATTATTTTGAGTTAATAAATCGTTTAATTTACTTATATCTGGTTTCTGATATCCTGCTGAGAACATTAAAATAACCTCTTTGTTTTCTTTCTGGGAAAGCGCCTCGGTTGTAAAGGCTATTAAAAGGATTGAAAGTAATCCAAATATTTTACATTTCATTTTATTGTAGTTTTGAGTATTTATGCTTGGTGCCAACTAAAGGATAGACAGAGTACTCCTTATATCCCACCTATAGTAAAACTTGTTTTCTTAAACATTTACCTTGTGCCAAACAAAATAGAAGCACATATCTACACTTAACACTCTAATTAAGCATTTTTAAAACTAAATAAAATATAGCAAACAGCCTAATAAGCCCACCAGAACGATACAGTACTGATTAAGAACATCCCCATAACTAAAATATTTTTTCATTCACCCTTGACATTTATAAATGGTATTATGAATTTTGTTTATAAATAAACCAGAAAAGATCACACTATGTCAAGCCAGAAAATCCTTGGCTATTCGCCAAATCACCATAGCGGTATTACTCTAATGTCCGTCAGCACTTATAAGCACAAAACAGCAAAAGCTAGCGCTCGGCAAGCATGTTTACCTAAAATTATATTTGAGCTGAGTATTACCATTTGGTAATTGCTCCACTTGTCTGCCAGAAAGCAATTACCACATGGTAATTACCTGTTTTTCGCAAAAAATGCTGCATTACCATATGGTAATGGGCTGTTTTCTGTAAAAGATGGGCATTACCAAATGGTAATGCCTCGTCCGACACATAGTTTGCCCAATTACCAAACAGTAATGGCTTCCAGTGGTATTTACAAAGCCTTTATCCTTTAAAAACAATTCAGATAAAATGACAAAGATTGAAAAAATCATTACCAACACCCGGTCTGCCGAAGCCAACGACTTGTGCACATCCATATCAAGCGTTATAGACAAGGCGGGCATTGACGATCCACATTTATCAGCCACAAAAGCTGAGATAGATGCGAGTAACTTAAGTTTAACACAATCCATTAAAAAAGATAAGGCAGAATCGGTCTTAGACGAAAGAGATGACAGTCGCGATGCAGTATACCGCTCAATTCTGCACCTCAACAAAGGCTATTTGCATCATCCTGATACGAAAGTAAAGGAGTCAGCCACCCATGCCGAAGCGGTGATTGAGAAATATGGCTTTGAATTGACTGATGCTACTTATTCAGCGCAGTCTGCACTAGTCGATTCATTTATGGCTGATATGGCTCAAACCGAACTAGCCACGGACTTGGCAGTGCTTCCTGGCATTAGTGGCCTACTTGAGCAGTTGAGCCAAGAGCAAGCTAGTTTTAAGCTTGCCGAATCAGAATTGTTAGCTGCCCGCTCCAATGAGCAACAAGCGAGCAATGCCACGGCTGTTAAAAAAGACTTGCTTAAGCTTGTAAACAATAAATTGGTGGTTTACCTACGCGCCATGCTTCAGGTAAATCCGGCACAATACAAAGATGTAGCTACACAAATAGCATTGCTCATCGACAAGAGCAATACGGTGGTTAAGCGTCGTCGCAAGTAACAAAACCTAAACTCACAGATGGATAAAGGATAGAACAAGAGGGTGTCCAAAAAGTAAAAATCACAATTAGGTTACTTTTAATTTGTAATCAAATATCCTTTTTTACTACCCCTAAATCCCCTAAAGGGGTGCGATAGCTATCGCACTTAAGCCTCCACTTTAGGGGAGGTTTGGAGGGGTAAAAC
>NZ_JBNGOY010000093.1:0-7389 GCF_050589805.1 Carboxylicivirga fragile
TAAAAAATGAACTACATCAAGCACCTAAACAACACTTTTGCCATGATGGACCAAGTGCAAACCTTCAAACCCTATCACATAAGTCTCTATCTGGTATTGTTCAGAATGTGGAATACAAACCGTTTTGAAAACCCAATTAGTATTTCAAGAAAAGAAACCATGAAACTAGCAAGAATAGGTTCTTCAAAAACATATTTAAAAGCATTACGTGATCTACACAAGCATGACTTTATTCGTTATGATCCATCCTATGATTCTAACATTGGAAGTCATGTTAGCCTGTTCACTTTTGACCATGCCGCCTGTTCCCTACCATGGTCAAAAGTGCCCCCTTCTATAAACTATATAAACAATAAACAAACACACACTATAAAAGAAGATGAAAAATCAATTTCTAATTCTAAAAATGAAAACATGAAAAATGATCAGCAAACCACATCGTCCATCTTACATCAAACATCTCTCCCTGAACCTGCCGAAGGGCAATGTCAAACATCTAAAAATCGAACATCCACACATCTCACATCTCTCCCTGAGCCTGCCGAAGGGCAACATCAAACATCCACACATCTCACATCCAAACATCACACCTCCGACATCGAACATCCTTACATCGTAGATCGAACATCCAAACATCCACCCTTATCCCACATTCAAATCTACTTCCAGGAAAAAGGCCATCCAGAAGCCGAAGCACAACGTTTCTTCAACTATTACGAATCCAACGGCTGGCTCATTGGCGGCAAATCACCCATGAAAGATTGGAAAGCCGCCGCCCGAAACTGGATCCTCAACATCAAAAAGTTTGAAAAGAAAAGTCTTGATACTGAGCGCCATGCCCTGAGCTTGCCGAAGGGAAGTCGAAGCACAAATGAAGTTCACAAAAAACATTTTCAGGAAAAACATCGAACACCTAATAATCGCACATCCCTACATCCAACCTCTCCACCACCCTCATCATCTGACTATGAAGAACCACTTTAAATATTTAATCAATTCGCGGATCAAAACATCATAAATCCATACATCGAACACCCAAAAACTAACACGTAAAACCCATTTTAACCAAACTGCAAATCACTACTGCCTTCTGCCTAAAAACTGTTAAACTATGAACCATTATCAAATCCACAACAACACCATTTACTACGACTTCCAGTTATCACTTGATCTCATCACTCGAAAAGGCAAGACCATTTATGGCCCCCATTTTAAACTCTACGATGAAGATATGCCAATCATCAAAAAACTCTTTGCCTACTTTATCCAGGATGAAGAACTATCCCTCCAACATGGAATGAACCTTAGAAAAGGAATACTTATGATTGGTCCGGTTGGATGTGGAAAAACAGCACTCATGAAATTGATGCAAACTATATTACAACAGCACCAACGCTTCGTTCTTAAAGCCTGTCGCGATATCAGTTTCGAATTTCAAAAAGATGGATATGATGTTATTCATCGCTACAGCAAACGAAGCTTCACCATTGTTCCAGGATCCAAAACACCAAAAACAATTTGCCTCGATGACCTTGGTGCAGAATCAAACATCAAACATTTTGGATCTGAATGCAATGTCTTAGCCGAAGTCATTCTCAGTCGCTACGACCTCTTTATTTCGGATAAACTCATCACCCACGCCACCACTAACCTCAACGCAAAAGACATTGAAAAGCTCTATGGCCAACGAGTAAGAAGTCGACTGAGAGAGATGATGAATGTGATAATTTGGCATGAGATTAGCATAGACAAAAGGAAGTAACAATGAATAACTCCTGAGCAAGCTCCGGTTATCAAGTTGAGTTTGCTTTGCAAATATATTTTTTTCCCGCTCCAAGAATCGGGGATTAAACCACTATTTTATTAAAAAAAGGCCGTTTTGCAATACAAACATCATATGCCATAATGGGTACATTTCATAACATACGAACATTTACAACATGTTGTCAAAAAAATTAATATCTTAAGAAATAGGAGTACGCACCTTTCTTTATATAGTAGTTCTTAACGTCACATAAACTTATGGAATCAAAACTGATTTTGATAGATATCTAATATTATTTTGGTCGTATTCTTTGCTGATTCACCCGTTACTAAAGGATCTTTACCTGTCGATATAGAATCTATAAAATCATTAATAACCATTTCATGATTCAATGTATCATTAACCAAATGACTTGAAGAACCAGCATGTGAGTTGCCATTAGTGTCTACTGAAGATGGATTTTTCAAACCCTCAATACACCAATGAGTAATTACGTCATTCTCCAAAATTAAATAACCTTTGTCAGTGTATATTTCCATTTTCGCAGGAAACCCAGGTTTTGTGGCTGTAGAAGCAGTAATCGTACTTATCATACCCGAATCGTGACAACAAATTGCGGCTCCATGATCTTCAACTTCTATATTATGAACAAAGGTTCCCAATTGGCTAACCAGTTTGCTTGGTTTCCCAAAAAACCAGTAATATAAATCTATGTAATGTGAAGCCTGTTGCATAAAAGGTCCACCTCCATCAATTTCATAAGTACCACGATATTCTGCAGAATTATAATAATCTTCATCGCGATAATTCTTGATAGCCAGATCAACAGAAAATATTCTACCTATTTTATTTTCATCTATTAACTTTTTAACAATTGGATTATCTGAACTAAATCTTCGTTGATAAGCCACTCCAAGTTTAACCTTATTTTCTTTGCACGCAACAATCATTTTATCTATTGAAGCCACGGAAATATCAATTGGTTTTTCACAGAGTACGTGTTTACCCATTGCTGCAGCTTCTATTGTGCTCATATGATGTAAGCCATTTGGGGTACATACAATCACTGCATCAAAATCCAATTTTATTTCTTCTAAGGTTTGAAATACAGGTAGCGGCTTCTCTTTTTTAGAACTATCCGTTTTTTGTGAAACAACACCAACTACTTCAGCATCCTCTATTTTGTCAATAACCTCGAGGTAGACCTTTGCAACATTTCCACTACCAACAATTATAAATCTTATTATTTCGTTCATATTTGTCTTTTAATTCTATTCATACTTGAAAGTTGGTGCTGCGTTATTTTCGAACTATACCGATCCATTAATGAAAACGTCAGTGGCAAATTGAACTTAACCCTAACTTCATTAATAAATCGGCATAACATATTGATGGCAACAAAACTGCTGTAAACCAACTAAAACTTAACTATAGGTAAATATATCAACCATTTAAGCTTCTATATCATTCTCCCCCTTTACATAACCAAAATTGGCCAAAATTCCGCCATCAACATAAAGTACATGACCATTAACAAACTCACTGGCTTTAGAAGCTAGGAACAACGCTGCATTACCGATATCTTCAGGTTCACCCCAGCGTGCAGCAGGTGTACGCGTCATCACTAAGTCATTAAATGGGTGACCACCTTCACGAATTTCTGCCGTTTGAGAAGTGGCAATGTAACCTGGACCAATGCCATTAATTTGAACGCCATATTTAGCCCACTCGCAACACATATTTGCCGTTAGTAGCTTTAACCCTCCTTTGGCTGCAGCGTATGCGGAAACAGAGTTACGACCGTACACACTCATCATTGAACACATGTTGATGATTTTACCAGCATGTTTTTTAATCATACCAGGAGCAACGCGTTTAGCCACGATAAGTGGAGCTACCAAATCCACATCAATCACCTGTTTGAAATCGGCAATGGGCATATCCAAAATTGGAATACGTTTGATAATTCCTGCATTGTTGACCAAGATATCTACACCCCCAAGATCTTTTTCAATCTGCCTAATACCCTTATCCACTTCTTCTTCGTTGGTTACATTAAACACCAAAGTATAAACTTCAATGCCTGCTTTAGCATATTCAGCCTTGCAAGCTTCCAGTTTCTCTTCCGACAAATCGTTAACACAAACTTTTGCACCAGCCTGGCCCAGAACTTTACCAATGGCCATGCCAATGCCATGTGTTCCGCCTGTGATTAGAGCTACTTTTCCCTCTAATCCAAATAATTCATTTATCATGAGTTTTTATTTTTTTGTATTAATATTTCTTAATCATGTATTTGTTCAGTCTATCGCAACTCGTCTGGCTGAATGTGATCCATATCGGTATAATCCAAATTTTCACCACCCATTCCCCAAATAAATGAGTAGTTACTGGTACCAACACCCGAGTGAATTCCCCATTCAGGTGAGAATACAGCCATTTCATTATGCATAAATAAGTGGCGCGTTTCCTTTGGCTCACCCATTAAATGACAAACAGCTTGTCCCTTTGGCACTTCAAAGTAGAAATAAGCTTCCATACGACGATCGTGCGTATGACTTGGCATGGTATTCCATACCGAACCTTCATGCAATTCGGTAAGCCCCATTACCAACTGACACGACTCCACAATACCAGGCACAATCAACTGATAGATGGTACGTTCGTTACTAGTTGCCTGAGATCCTAAATTAAGAATATTGGCTTTTTCCTTGTTAACCACTGTTGTAGAATATTCTTTGTGTGCAGGTGTTGAGCTTAGGTAGAATTTAGCAGGGTTCTTTTTGTCAGCACTGGCAAACTTCACTTCCTTACTACCACGACCAATATAAATGGCCTCCTTATTCTTTAACGGGTATTCAACGCCATCGACAGTAACAATACCATCACCTGCAATATTAATCGCTCCTAATTCTCGGCGCTCGCAAAAGTACTCTGACTTAATGGCATCAATGGATTCCATTACCAACTCTTGATCAACAGGAAAAGCACCACCCAGAATATAACGCTCGTATTGTGAGTAACTCAGGTTGATTTCTTCTTTCACAAACAAAGTCTCAACCAAAAACTCTTTTCTTAATTTCTCTGTATCGTAGTTTTTAACGTCTCCAGGATGACAAGCTCTGCGACGATCGTAATTTATTGTTGACATAATTATATATTTTTTTGATTGCATTTATTTAGACAATACAATAGGCTTATAAGTTGGCACTAAAGTCTTCATAATTAGCCATCCTATTAAGTAAGCAACAGCACAAATGGAGAAAATAATAAAATAGCCTGATTTGATTCCTTCAAAACCCATGAACTTCATATTTGTACTTTGAGCAAAATCAAAGAGTACTCCAGAACCTTTATTTATAAAGAACGACCCTAAACCTCCAGCCATTCCACCTATACCAGTAATGGTAGCAATAGCTGTTTTAGGGAACATATCACCAATAACGGAGAAAATATTAGCCGACCAAGCTTGATGAGCCGCTCCAGCGATTCCAATAATAATTACTGGAAACCAATAAGAGTAGACACCTAAAGGTTGTGCCAATAAAGCCAATAGTGGAAAGAAGGCAAAGATTAACATCGATCGCATACGCCCAGCATAAGGATCCATCCCTTTCTTCTCAACAAAATATGTAGGCAACCATCCACCAATGATTGACAATAAGGTAATCGCATACAAAACAAATAAAAGTACTTGCGCCATAGTACTATCAGAACTTAAGCCATATACATCACTCAGATATGCAGGTGTCCAGAATAGGAAAAACCACCATACACCATCAGTAAAAAACTTACCTAATAGAAATGACCACGTCTGCTTATACTTAAATGTTTGTAAAAAAGGGATACGTGCGGCTACATCCGAATTTTCAACACCATCAACATAGCCACTATTATCATCCTGATGAATGTAATCCAACTCAACCTTGTTCACTTTAGGGTGTTGATTTGGCTTCTTATACATAAACTGCCAAAAGCCCATCCATATGAAACCCAAAGCACCAATGATGATAAATGCCATCTCCCAGCCAAAATGTGAAGCAATTACAGGAATAGATAATGGAGCAGCTAAAGCACCAACAGTAGCTCCAGCATTAAAAATACTTGTCGCATAGGCACGGTCTTTTTTAGGAAAATACTCTGCTGTAGCTTTAATAGCAGCAGGAAAGTTACCTGCCTCACCGATCGCTAAAACAAATCGAGCAAATACAAACATTACAACGCTCACATTAATTACCTTCGATACATTACTAACATGTTCAAGTGCCTCACGAGCCCCTGCAAATCCGACAAACCACTCACCCGTAACAACACCCGATGTTGCTATACCACAAAATGCATGCAACACGGCACCAACCGACCAAACTCCAATCGCCCATAAAAAGCCCTTTTTCGTATCAAGCCAATCGACAAAACGCCCAGCAAAAAGTAAACCGATAGCATAAAATATTGAGAACAATGCCGTGATATTTCCATAATCGGCATTAGTCCAATGGAATTCTGGTGCAATAAAATCTTTCCAGGTTAATGATAATACCTGACGATCCAAGTAGTTAATCGTAGTAGCGAAAAACAATAACCCACAGACATACCACCTGTAGTTAGTCATCTTGTTAATACTTTCTTTTACTGACATTTTGAACTTATATTTAGTTAGTAATCGTTATTATATTTTTGCAATTCTTTTTTCCCTTGGCTTAAAACACCACCACTCTATTTCTTTAATGCTTTTATGGTATCAATTAGCGCCACTGCTTTTTCTTTTAAGGCGTAATAGTCTTTTTTCTGTATTATCTCTTTTGGAAATAAATTTGATCCCATACCCACACAAGTCACGCCTGCGGCAAACCATTGTTTTAAATTCTCTTTTTCACAAGTAACGCCACCTGTTGGCATTATATCTGTCCATGGCATGGGCGCTTTAACGGCCTTCACAAAAGATGGACCTCCCACTTCAGAAGCTGGGAATACTTTCACTACTTCTGCGCCTAACTCTTGTGCTTTATTAATTTCAGAAATAGTACCACAACCTGGCGACCACATCACTTTTCGACGATTGCAGACTCTGGCCATACTTTCGTTTAACAAAGGTGACACAATGAAATTAGCACCATTCTGAATGTATAATGCTGTCGTTCCTTCTTCTACTAGGGAGCCAGCTCCCAGAATCATACCAGGCAATTCGGCCAAAGCATATTTGTTTAGTTCGGCAAATAGCTCATGTGCAAAATCACCGCGATTAACAAATTCAAAAACACGTATTCCACCTTCGTAGCAGGCTTTAACAACTGCTTTACAAACTTCTATATCAACATTATAAAAAACGGGCACGACACCTGTTGCTTTCATCATTTGATACACTTCAATTCTTGAATATTTTGCCATTTGTTTATATTATAATGTGAATAGGCCGTACCGAATTCTCTCTTTCAAATTTTTCCTTCAGCACGGCCTAAGCCACCAAGATTGTTATCGACTTACTCGTCCGGAGGCATCACCTCCCATTAGTTTTTCTACTTCTTCTACTGTTACTAAATTATAATCACCTTTAATAGTGTGCTTTAAACAAGAAGCTGCTGTGGCGAACTCTAGCGCCTTCTGATCATCACCTTCATAAGTTAATA
>NZ_JBNGOY010000094.1:0-6908 GCF_050589805.1 Carboxylicivirga fragile
TACGTGCTTTCTCGAACTGATCCCTACAGTCTCTTAATGTTTTTTTATATTGAAAGGACTCAACCTGAGCCAGCACTTGGCCTTTCTTCACACGCGATCCATTATTGACTTTTAGGTCAATAATTTGTTCTTGTACTTTAAAAGGGATAACTGCCTTCTCTCTAGCTATTAACTGGCCATTGCTATTTAATTCTTGTAAAAATATATCAACATTTACAGACTGGACCATTACATTAACAGTTTGCTTCTCAATTTGAGATTTCTTAGCAATATTCATTTCACTCCTATCGGATTTTTCTGTTTCACGACATGCATAACTAAATATTGTTATTATACTAAGCAACCCTATAGAAATTATTGAACGCATCATTATTAGAAATAGATTTTAATTAATTTAAAACTGACTACAAAAAGATGTTCCATAAAGTAATCATAGATATATCAGTTCAAAGTGCATTGATTGCCAATCATCTTAAAAACTAAATCTTCTTTAAGATCAAATGAGAAGAAATTTGCTATAACACCATTTTCTATAGCCAATGCACATGGGATGCCCTCTATTTCAATGTCAATTATTTTATTGTCATTCTGTATACCGTATACAGGCACTTTAATATTATTATTTTCAACGAAATTGTATACTTTTCTAATGTTTGAGGCTCTGGCTAAAACAATAACATCATGGGCAACCTCTATTTTTTGAACTTTCTTTAAGATATTTAATTGCTTTTCAATACATTCTAAACAATCATCTTCTGAAAGAACAAATAGCAATAATTTATCATTTCTTATTGAATCATGAAACTCAAAAACCTCGCCATTTATCCCTTTAACAGTGATATAATTGGCTTGTCTTCCTATTATTGATGATTAATTTAACAAATATCTATTTGCAATTGCAATCTCCTTTTTAACTTTGCCTTTAGTCAGTATAGCATCTTTTTTCACCAATTTTAATTGCCAATACAGAACTCCAAGAATAACTATAACTATTATAACTAACGGCGTAAAAATTTTATTCATCTCAAGTCTAATTTATGCTTAAGTAGTATAGGATTATCGTCAATAGCTAGATGTAATTTTTCAATCATACCATTATACTTTTCCTTGTTATTAATAACCCACTGAGGCTCAATAACCGAATAGAAATATCCTTCATGGTAATATTCAGGATATCTAAAGAAGTCACTATCATTAACAATCTTATTAATGAGATAAGATCTATTATCCTTCTTTGAATATATACAATGCTTAAATACGTTTTTATCTATAATGGTCAGGTAAGAATAGTTAGCACCTTCTACACATTCCTTACCAAAAATAGCATAATCCGTTGCTCCATCTATATTACCTGCAAGATATCCCAACATTCCACTTGGTAAAAAATTAACTCCAAAATCAAATATCTGCTTAGTTTTAAATCCATTTTCTGTTAAAACCTGTATTTCACGGTCGTAAATATTAAAAAAATGTAAGGAATCATTTTTTACATATAAAGGCGATGCCATATTAAATATTCCTTCTGAAACTTCTTCATAGGGATAAAAAGACTCAAGTAGAGTTCCTTCCATTGAATAGGAACACAATGTATATTTATATTCCTCACTTAGGCGATTAGCATAAGCAAAAATTTTATTTTCATAAATTAAGATATTTGTAACTTGCCTCATACTTTTTCCCAACCTAATCTCTCTCTCAAACTCTCCTTTGCTATTGTATTTTAATATTTTGTTACCAAAATCTAACAAAAAAATATCTCCACTATCTTTATCAATAGAAAAATCTTGAGGATTTAAGAATTCACCTGGCCCTTTCCCGTGTGAATTGAGTTTGTGTTTATAGTTTCCAGATAAATCAAATACAAATAAAGCCTTCGCATTTCTTCTATCCAAGATAAATAAATTGGAGTCATTAACATGAACTTTATCGACCTGTCCTATAATTGAATTATTGTTAGTTTCTAAAGATATATATTCAAATTCTCTAGCAATTTCCGTTGATAATTTGCTTTTAATCTCATTTGAATAAACATCAATTATTACTTGTTCATTTTTATGCATTTTGCAATTTGTGAAGATCAAAAGAATATAAATAATTGCTAAATTTCTCATTTACAAATTTTTTAATTAATAAAACATAATTGTTTGATTAGTTGATAAAAAGCTTGCTCTACAAGGAGAACTAGTCCCTAAACCTCAATTCAACCGATTAAAGTCTATAGGTAGAGTGTTTTTTATAACAATTCAATATTTATTTATGGCACTCAATTATTATTTCCACCCTCGATGAAACAAAATGATTATTAATTATTAAAAGAGTTCCAACTAAATTTATGGATGATCTAAGATCATCCATAAAATATTTTAACAATTTCTAGATGTACAGGATTTATCACCTGGTGACAAACATGTTACACTATTACCATTCCAATCACCACTATTATTATAACAATTGCCGTATGACTTGGTGTACCCCGATCCTTCTTGGTCTCCTGCATGTTCTAATTCATGTTGTTGAGCATTAATTAGTAATGAAAATGTAAACAGAATTGCTATCGAAAATAAAATCACCAATTTTTTCATAATCTAAAAACTTATAATTGTTATCATCCTTTATTGGCGATGATATTTTCCTTTTTTTATAAAAATTAGACCGATTAACACTGATAATCTTTAGTGCATTCTTTTCGGTTACTCAATGCACGCCAAGTACAACGATTTGGTCTTTCTGGATGACAAACTCTTTCCCAAGGTGCGTTAATTCCTTCACCGGTATCTTCAGTTAATTCATCTTGACTAGAATAAACTTTTTGTGTATTTCCAATCATTAATATCATTGTTACAATGCCAATTATGGCAAAAAATTTTGATCTTTTCATTCAGTATTATTTTTAAATTTCTTAGTATTACATTCATCAAAATTTCTTCTTTCCTTTAAAGAAGAATGGCCCCGTTATTTTAATATCTTTGCCACGTACCTCCTTTCATTTTTATAAGGTTGTAGTATAGCAGCTCTAAGAATGCTCTCAAACAATACTTAGAGCTGCAATTTTTCTTATTTAATATTAAAAAGATTCACTTCTTAACCTTAGCTACAATTTTTAATAAGTAACTTTTTTCTCTTGTGTTAGCGGAAACAACAATTATTTTTTTTATCTGCTGAGGGGTACTTGGTGCGGTATATACAAAATTTATATACCCCTGCTTTTTGGGTAAAATAGGCGTTTCTGTATAAGAAGCAACGGTGCAACCACAATGTGGTTTAACCTCTTTAATTATTAAAGGAACTTTTCCGTTGTTTGTAAAAATATACTTACCCTTCGTTTCCGAATTAATTTTTATTTCTCCTAGATCTATACTTTTTGATTCAAATTCTAGCTCTGGCAAGTCTTGTTCTTTTAAATTCATTGGTTTTAATGAGCAAAAGAGTATAGCGATAGAAATACTTAACAGCGTTTTCATTATTTACAGTTTAAATTTAAATATTCCAATTACATCTTTATCCTCACCTATTTCATGGAGTCCATCGGCATAAAAATATGGCGCCTGATATGCTATTATCTCAAAATTATCGGGTACCTTAACATCACCAATTAATTCGGTCCCCCTGTATAATTGCATCCGGCTAGGATTATGGGAGAGTGTTGCTTCATCTTTGGTTCCAGTTTTATAAACCCGAAAAGTTAAATCTTCTTCTGCATAATAATACAAAGAAGTATAAAATCCTTTTCTATCTCTTTCTTCTTGGAAATTATAACTTTCAACCCCACCACTTTGAAAATCAATTAGATTATAGTCTTCATTTTGGATATCCCCTTTAATACCAAAAGCAGAAATTGGTTCAAAAGTGTTATTACAGATGTATATATTTTTATCTAAAGCAAAGCTGAGTAGATACTTACCATTTTTGTATTTCGAATAATAGTGATTTGCAAAAGCTGGAGCACCTTTTTCACGCTGATAACATGGCGGATATTTTCCCATTAATTTGGTTATGCTCCCTTCTTCGAAGTCATATTCTGCTACTAAAGCTGATGATGAATAATATTCTTTTTCCAAAAAGTCAGGGTACTCACAACTAACTTTCATTAACACACGGGTATCAAGCAAATGATTCATTTGTGGCATACTATAGGCTGGCACATATAATTCAATATCTTCTCTTGGATCTGGATTGGCATATAAATCCTGTTTTCGCTCTTCAATATCTTCACCAAAATGAAACAAAAACTTCATCTTTTTGTCTGAGAAATAAGTACTAAACTGATATATATTATATATCTCAGTTAACAACCATTTTTCGTTAACTTGGCATACAGTACCGATTTCCTCCATTACTTCACCAGGACCTCTTCCAATACCTAATCTACGACTATGAAACTCACCATTTTTATCATACGTATCAACAACAGCCAAGAGACGATCAAAATAATACAAACTATCCCCATTTATTTTCCAAAAACCATCACCCGAAAGGCTATATGGGTTATTAACCACAATAGTATCAACGTGAATATGTGATAATTCTATTTTTTTATTCGACACAATCTCTTTTGCATTCTCATACGTTAAATCATTTGTAATGGATGTGCTACAAGACAACATAAATGAGGCAAATAAAAAATAGAAGACGGTTTTATTAATCACTTCCTTCATAAAACAAATTTTCTTTCTTATATGATTTAAAATAATACTTGAGGGTCTTACGGAATTGTTTCGGAGCATTGTTCATTACACGTATGAATTGTTTTTCAGTTAGCAATGCTTCACTATTATTAGCAAATTGCTCTTCAACTGGAATGCCATATAAATTCCGAAGGTCATCGCAAACTTTTTTCCAATCATAGAAGTTCGCTTGACTATTCCAATAGTTTGAATCATACCGTACCTTCTTTAATGAATCGTTTACATTAAAAGAAAAAAACGGCACTTCTTTACCAAAGCGTTTATCCATACTGATGCTACATGAATAATCTTCTGATATAGTTTTGTTATTGAACGGGGTTAGAAAATTATAATAACTATACATAGTTGACACTTCAATAGTATCCAGCTTATTCGATGTTAAATTTTGCTCCGAATATGTTGCATCTTTAACGGAACTTACCAAGTAATACTTTCCATTGATCTTCTCAAATCTGGAAGTGAATAGTTCACTTCCATTTTCACTTTTCTTTTTGAAAATAATCGTCTTAACCCCTAAGTCTTCAGCATTAATAAGAATCTCACCATAATGATCTCGCTCAAAATAATAGCGCTTCATTTTATCAGAACTATTAGGATTAGCTTTAAAATGGACTTTTAACACCATTTTATTCTGAACGAAAATCGTATCCATTTGAAGAAAGATAAAATTCTTGGACTGAACTAAGGGTAAAAGTATTTCGTTATAGGATGAGTGGTTACTTGGATGAGGAAACCTAAACGGTACTTTTAATACTGCAGAAATTGAATAATCTTGGTTGCTAATTCGAGACTCAATGGAACGTCTAATATTGTAGACATGAGCAACAGGCTCATATCCTCCATTTAGTTCTTTGAATGTTGCCTCTGCAAAAAAAACATACCTTCCATTTTTTTTTCGAGTCATTCGTGTAGAACCTTCAAACTGAGCTAGCTGATTATGAACATTAGTTTCCAGTTTTTTAATACACTTTTGAATTAAGCTATTAGTATCTGTCGTCTTTTCGCCAAACACAACGACCTCACAAAGCATAATTGGCATCGGATGCATTTTAATAACCACTTTATCTCCAGCATTAATAGTTTTTACTACAGTTTTATATGCTGTGTGGCTAAATTCTAAAGTTAACTTCTCAAATTTAGAATTAAATTTAACTCCACCCGTAATATCACTTAGATAGAGAAAACTTTGTTGAGTGCCTTCACTGGTAACTTTTACAAGACTTAACGGTAATTTGTTGGAATCATCTACTATATTAATATTGTATTGATATTGAGCACTTAGCAAGCAATGTAATTGTAAATAAATCAAAAGACAAAATATTCTCATAAGTTTCATATTAACTTTCAGCTTAATAAGGATGACTAGCATCCTTATTAAGTAACCTATTGTATCCGAACAAACTGTCTTAGTTTATAAATGAATATACATTTCTTAATTCCACCAGCAATTCTAATACAATATTTATATATAGTAGCACCTACTACTTTGTCAACATTAACTTTTTCTAGAAGCGTAGTGTTAATTACACTTGTTGACAGACTAATTGCAATAATTAATAATACTTTTTCATTATATAATTAATATTGACGACAACTGGCAATAGAACTACAAACAGGTCTGCTACTCATAAGGCGCCAAGTACATTTCATAGTTCCACCAGCTTTTTTTATGCAATGTTTATCTGTGGGATTACCAAGATCTACACCAGCGTCAGTTGTATCTTCTGCAAATGATAGTGGCATCGACAATAATGCCGTTACTAAAAACAAACCAACAACTAATATTTTATTCTTTTTCATTTCAATTTTTTTGGTACTAAAAGTTTGATCCTTTTAGCTGTTAAATACTAAATTTCATCTCCTCAATCCTTGATAGAAGAGGCATTAGAATGTAATTATCTTATCTTTGTCACAAACCTCCTTTCTTTTTTTAAGGTGTGTTAAGGCAGTTCTAATGTTGTGCTCAAACAAAAGTTAGAGCTGCCATTTTTAATAAAATTGTATGTTAGTTTAGAGCATGCGGAAAATGCATACCCACAGAACTGAATGTTCCGTTATTTTATTCTCAATTTCAAGTATTGTTGCTTATAGATACAACGATTTTGAGTTCTTTCGGAGGTCTTAGGTCAGGTTGAAAGAAATCAGAATTTCCCAATTCTTATTACAAGAATAGTTAATTATTGTTTACTATCCAAAAGTTAAAAAGAGTATAAATCTTGAATT
>NZ_JBNGOY010000095.1:0-6857 GCF_050589805.1 Carboxylicivirga fragile
ATACAAGAACTGCTTACAGAATATCAAATCAATCAAGATGTCAAAGAACAACTAAAATTATTTGGTGACTAATTTTAACGCATCAGCAGTATTGGAAAATTATCAGCAATATATAAGAAGAGTTTAAGTTCATCCTCTGCTACACAAATTACTTTCTATTCTATTGCAACCACTTACACCCACTAATCTCACTACTAGTTATAAGAAAGCCTAATAAACCCACTATGCTTATTAAATCATTAATTGGTATTTATTACTAAATAATCACTTGAAGTTATCTAGCATAATGCAGGGCATTTACACATCCTAAAAAACACTCTAATCAATTCACTACCAACTACCCAAGCAAAAGCATTTCCAAATTAGGACACTTATAATTGAATCATTCATTTACCTCAAGCCTTTTCCATTTTTTAGAAACCATAGTAGCCAATAATAAATTAGCAAAAAAAAAGCG
The DNA here is from genome assembly GCF_050589805.1 of Carboxylicivirga fragile. Classification (NCBI taxonomy): domain Bacteria; kingdom Pseudomonadati; phylum Bacteroidota; class Bacteroidia; order Marinilabiliales; family Marinilabiliaceae; genus Carboxylicivirga; species Carboxylicivirga fragile. Next base: position 458 of record NZ_JBNGOY010000095.1, read on the forward strand.
TTCGTGCTTATTAATGAAATAAACACGAACGCCCTACTTTTATTAAACCTATACCTATAACACTATTTTACGACCAAACAGTTGATTGTTTTTTGAGAGAATTAAATAGTACGGAGCTTCTTCTTCTTTAACTTCAAACTCCTTCTTTAATTTTTTATCATTGATTGTTTCCTTCTTCATCAAAGGTTCACTATCCTTTTTTAGCACTTCCAGTGTATACGGTCCTTCATCGGGTAATATACACTCAATGTGCACAATAGTTTGATTGATTTCATTCTCAATATGCTTTTCAATCTTCAATTTTAACTCTTCAACTTTAATGGCCTCATTCATTAAGTTTTTGGTTGGAACACCTGCTTTCTTCAGAAAGGCAATATCCTCCATCGGGATGGATTCAATTTTAACATTCGCTCTATGAATATTAGCTTTTGAATGCCAAACGTTCGCCTCACTTCTATCCCCTGTTTTAATGATGTAGGACTCTACGCGCTCTCCTTTTTCATTTCCTTCCTCACAATGACTCTTGGTAATGATCTTAACACGTTTAACATCACCATCAATCTCCTCATCAATATTTATTGTGTGATGTTCGCCATCTTCACTAATAAAAACCATATTGCCAGCTTCCGACATTTGAATCTTCTTAAGCTCATCAAAGGCATGTCCATTTTCCTCCATCACACGTTGCAACTCGATGTGCATTTTTTCCATATCACCATCAAACTCGAAATCAAAATCTAACTCATCAAGCGAATCCAGTTTAAATGCCATCACCTTCATATGCTTATCAATGTCGCCCTTATGAACTTTAATAATACTATCGATATTCACATTAACATCATGCTCATCGATGTGATAAACCATAACATTTTTTGAAATAACTGTATCTGCATCTCCATGCTCGTGATCGCTATGTTCGATAATTTTCACAACCCTCTTCTCCTTTTTCTGCGCATTTAGCGTCAAACCAAATCCTAGCAATGCTATTAAAAGAAACATTCCCAAATTGTTAGTTAGCGTAGTACTTTTTCTCATAGTCTTTAAATTACAAAGTGAATAGATTAACCTTTTTTCTTCAACAAATGTACAAATGCATTGATTCTATTAGGGTTAAGCTCGGGTTAAAAAGAGTTAAGGAAAGGTTAATGTACTACAGCTGCTCAAATGAATATCTTATATTTACAATGTTTTATACCGATATAAGCACTTAGATTGAATTTTCATCAGTCATATGTTTCACAATCGGTACAATTATAATAGTTATGAAGCAAAAATCAATCATAGGCCTAGTATTACTTATGAGTCTAAGCTTGTTGGGAATAATTGCTGCGCAATACCTATGGATAAAACAATCCATTAAAGTACAGCGAGAAAAATTCCATACCTCAGTATACGAATCGTTGGATAACAGTGTATCACGAATTAAAAAGGAGCACCAGGCTCAACAAATATATAATACCTTCTTTTCACGCCCGCGAAAAACGAAACAAGTAATAAGACAAAATTTTAATCCAGATACGCTTATCGCTATTAAGCGTATTAAACCCGATCAAGGCGAACAACATGGCTACTATCACCATCAGGATACTATTATTGAGAAAAATGGGACACGCATAGAAGCTACCGTTGAAATACAAGGAAATAACACAGAACATTCTGTTTGGATAAGTACAGGTGGCCAGGAAATTGATTTAGTTGAATTAGAAGAGCAGATGATTCACGTAGAAGATTCATTGCTTAAAGTTGTAGAACGAATCGATTCAAAGGGCAATGAAATATTGGAGGTATTCAATCAAATGCAATTTGAATTAGAATCGCGTCACAACCCCTTACAGCAACGTTTAGACTTATCCAACATCGAAACTGTAATTACGCATGAATTGGCTCAAAATGGAATAAATACAAAATTTGAATATGCCGTATTTGACCGCATGAATCAGAATTTATTGGACTATCACTCCGAAGCGTTTAATAAAGAAGGTGCCTTAAACCATTCAGCTATTTCCATTAATCTCTTCCCTCGTGATATTTTTCAAGGTATTTCTCCTTACGAGCTGGTCATTTATTTTCCAGATATGGCTACTTACCTCTACAAAACTCAAGGATGGATGTTAGCCATATCAACCATTTTCACCATATTTATTTTATTAACATTTTTCTTAACCCTACGCATGATATTAAACCAAAAGAAAGTCTCGCAAATTAAGACCGATTTTATTAATAACATGACACACGAGTTTAAAACACCCATTGCCACTATTAACCTGGCAACAGACAGCATACTAACCCCCAGCATACTGGGCAATAAAGATCATACGCAAAAATTTCTAAAGATTATTAAGGAAGAAAACACACGTATGAATAGCCACGTTGAACGTGTATTGCAGATGTCACTCATCGAGAAGAAAGATTTTTCAGTTGTGTTAGCGTCAAGGGATGTACATGAACTTATTCATCAGGCAGTTGATAGCATGCAGCTTTTGGTAAATGAAACCAAAGGTGAAATAAAAACTCAATTAAAGGCCGATTTAAATATTTTCCAAGTCGATGAAATACACTTTAATAATGTGATTGTTAATCTTCTGGAGAACGCACTAAAGTATACCAAGTCTTCACCTATGGTTGAAATTAATACCAAGAACTTCAATAATGGTATCAGCATTAGCATAAAAGACAATGGCATTGGCATGTCGCGCGAGCAACAGAATAAAATATTCGATAAGTTCTATAGAGCTGAAGGCGGCAATGTTCATAATGTTAAAGGTTTTGGCTTAGGCCTAAGTTATGTCAAAGCAGTTATCGACGCCCACCAAGGTTCAATTCAAGTTAAAAGCAAGATTAATATTGGTACAGAATTCATCATATATTTACCTTTTAAATAGAAAACATGGCACAGACATATAGAATATTTATGGTAGAGGATGATCGTAATTTTGGTACAGTCATGAAGGCATATCTTGAAATTAATGGATTCCTTGTTGATTGGATAAAAGATGGTTTGCAAGCCTACAAGCGATTTACTGAAAACGATTATGATATCTGCATTTTAGATGTGATGCTACCCAATACGGATGGGTTTAGTATTGCTCGCGAAATCAAAGAAAATTCTCCTGAAACGCCAATCATTTTTCTAACTGCAAAAGTTATGAAAGAAGACGTAATTGAGGGTTATAGCACCGGTGCAGATGACTATATTACTAAACCTTTCGATTCTGAAATACTAATTTGCAAACTTAACGCCATTCTTAATCGCCACATGCGCGATCAGGAGGTTGAAACAAAAGAAGAATATAAAATAAACGAAGCCAGTTTTAATCCTGTTTTAAGGGTAGTTCAATACAAGAATGACGAATATAAACTTTCTCCCAAGGAAGCCAATCTATTGTTACTCTTATGCCAATCGGAAAATAAAGTATTGCCTCGCGAAACCGCTCTAAAACAAGTATGGGGCGAAACGGGTTATTTCACTACCCGAAGCATGGATGTATACATAACCAAACTAAGAAAATACCTAAGAGATGTTCCTGGGGTAGAAATAATCAACATCCACGGTAGCGGTTATCAATTACGAACAACAAATCCCGTGTAACTTTATCTGGCATCAAGGCGTCTTATTCATGTATTTAAAAATCTATAAACATGAGACAACTTATTTTAATAGGCGCATTTACAGTTTTTTCTTTATTTGCAACAGCACAAGAGGCGAAAATTGATGAAACCTTCGAGAATATAACGGAAATAGAAGTGGATGTTATATTTAGCAATGTTAATATCGAAGCAACGGATGGCAATACAGTATCTGTAAAAGGTTTAATCGAATGGTCGAATACTAAACAAGACTTTGAGATTATTACCGAGGTTAGAGGAACAACCTTACACATCGAAGTTGATCACCCTCGAAATGTTAAAGGAAACACCTCTGGCAACTTTGACATTAAGCTTCCTTCATTAACTGATGTAAAAGTTAATACCATTAGTGGAAATGTGAAGTTAAATGGGGTTGGTCAACAATCCATAAAGTTAAACTCCATTTCAGGCAACCTTAATGGTGATAAATTAACCGGAGATGTTAAAGCCACTACCATATCGGGAAATATATACTTGAGCGATATAAAGGGACATGTTAAAACCTCAAGTGTTTCAGGAAACCTTAAATTAAGTGATGTAGACGGTAATTTAAAGGGTTCTTCCGTATCTGGTGATTTCCGCATTGAAAACCTAAAAGGAAATAAAGAAATAAGCACTGTTTCAGGTTCTGTTCGACAAAACTAGAAACAGATTAAAACTCATTTACACACTTGGTCGCTCAATTCGTTTAAACAATGATTGAAGCGACCATTTGTATTTAAAGGCAAAAACGCCAATAAAAACTATCCCAATAAGCCATACTCCCAACAGATCGCTCCATTTCTGCTCATCGGTAAGCGACAGTAATAAGGCATCGGTCTGCAAGGCGCTACTCTCAGTTGTTACAAAAACACTAATAAAAATATTATTAGCAGCATGCGCCCCCATCGCCAATTCAATTCCATCATCCAAAACAGAGACAATGGCAAAAATTAAACCTACTGAAAGGTAATTGGCCATCATTAAAAGAAATCCATGTTTATGTACTTCCGGATTTAATCCGTGTAATAGAGCAAATAATAAGGAAGGAATTATTAAAACCAATATGCGGTTACGGGTTAACACCCCTATGCCCTGAGCTAAATAACCTCTTACAAAAAGTTCTTCATAAAACGTTTGGAAAGGCAGCAATAACAATGACACAACAAGTAAGGGTAAAAGTTTACCCAAGTCGAAACGCACATGATAATCACTAATATTAAGGTAATAATCAACTATAGTAGCAAACGCAATTATAAGACCCCAAAGACAAAAGCCCATTACAATCCTGAACTTTCTTACATAGTAGGTACCGTTTATTAAACTTTTAAAAGATCGACCATGCAGTGGTTTCATTATTAATACCAGAGCAAAAAATGACACAACAAAAGGTAATAGCATCAATGCCAAGCCTAGCGAAGCATTAATACCGTGAGCGTTAAAGTCGATAGCTTTATTATAGTCTATCTCTCCGTCTCCAAATACAGTTAAAATAATTCCAAGAGGAATACCTCCTATTGCTTGAGCAAGCAGAAAGGTAACCAGGAAAACAACTATGTAAGCCCACCATTTATTACTGCCTCGAAAGGCACTCTCAAGATGATTCATTTTTGTGATAATCAATTTAGGTTAATGCACACGCAAATTAGCCATTAATTAAAAGCTTAGTGAAGACAATATCACTTTATTGATAGAGTCGTTATTTAGTTGGATTAACATCAAAAAATAACGCTCGAATGTAATATTCGAGCGTTATTAAATATATTTTAAAAACTAAAACTTAAGCAAGAGGCAAAAGTGGTCGTTTATAAACTTCAATAAAAAGTTGTGCTAATGCAATATATAAAGCAGTTGCACCACAAATAACACCTTCAATACCAGCAATGGTATGAATCAAATGACTACCTGTAAAGTTAGCAATGGCAAGCAGAGCAAACAAAATCACTACGGTTGCAAATAAAAACACCATAGCTTTATTCATTTTCAATGTAGCGATAAATAAACCAAAAGAGTAAATTCCCCATACTGTTAGGTAATAACCCATCGCAACTTTAGATGGTGCATCTCCCATACCGAGTTTAGGTAAAATCATCAGAAACACTAAAGAAATCCAAAATGCTCCATATGAGCTAAATGCCATTGTGCCAAAAAGGTTGTTTTTTTGCCATTCCATAGCACCTACCATAATTTGAATAGCTCCTCCCATTACAACTCCCATAGCTAGAATCATTGTGTCTAATCCAAATAATCCTGCATTGTGTAAGTTTAACAAAATTGTACTTAAGGCAAATCCTGTTAATCCTAACGGTCCTGGGTTGGCCGTTACATCTTTCGCAACAAACGTGTTGTTTTCCATTTTATAAATTAGTTATAAGCAATATTAAAACGGCGCGAAAGTAATCATTATTGGTATTACAAAAGCATGACAAAATCAGTAAAATGGTATTTTAAATAATTTTAACAAACCCTTGCTATTCCTGATGAAGCATAGATTTAAGGTTATCAAATTTGCCATCATTTTCAGATGGATTGATTGTCAAAATATTACATATCAAATTATATACTTCAATATTCTCAAAACCAGCATGAAGATACTTATTCATCACAGAAATATTTCTCAGATTAATTGATTTTAAAAAGAGGATGTCCAAAAAGTAAAAATCACAATTAGGTTACTTTTAATTTGTAATCAAATATCCCCCCTAAATCCCCTGAAGGGGACTTAAGCCTCCACTTTAGGGGAGGTTTGGAGGGGTAAAACGAAAGTAAAATAACAAACTGTAAGTTTGCTTGT
>NZ_JBNGOY010000096.1:0-5787 GCF_050589805.1 Carboxylicivirga fragile
TTATGCGTTAAAAAATAAACACACAAACAATATCTAAATTTCTTTAGTAATTTACATAACGTCAAGCCTTCCCCCTACAAAACTTCGCTTAAATCCTGACTATTTGTTTATTACACATCATGACAGATTCATGATTATTTTGAAAAAAATTAATAATACTTTGTTAATAACATAGTAGTTTATCATGATGATTAATTATTGCAATTTTGATAATTATTATTATTATTGGGTTACATTTAGGCTCACAATTATGAAAATAAATAGAATGATTCCATTTTTTTATACCTCTTTTTTTCTTGAAAAAAAAGCAAGGTAATACCAACTCCTAGAAAAGTTGGCAAACTTAAAACTTAAACTATTATGAAAAAAACATTAATCGCTTTAGCAATGACTATGATGACTTCAGTACCAATTTTTTCACAAGGGGGTTCTCACGAATTAACAGATGGAAGTGAAGGCTATTGCTGTGCAATAGCCCATTGTTCTGATGGTTGTACAATAGGATGTGATGGGGTAAATCGATGTACTGTCGGCAGTACCTATGTTATATGTGATGGAAATTTTATAAGCTGCTAAATTATTCAAGATTATGAAAAAAATAATAAAAAAAGGTTTTTCTACTTTTATGATGCTCATAAGTTTATTTTCTCTGTGTTCAATGAGTCCTAATTACGTTTTTGAATTTGAAGGCGAAGGTTGTAGTGCAAGTCTAAATTGTTCGTGTGGCGATACAATTTCATGCAGTGGCACTTCAACATGTCAAACAGGATCATCTTACATTTCATGCGATGGCAATGTCACATATTGTTAAATTATCAATGGGAGCTGTTAAGTAATATTGGCAGCTCCTATATAACTATTAAATATGCGCTTAACTCAGAACTTAATACTAGCAGTAATATCATTTTTTTATTTGACAACTACATTAACTAGTTGTCAAAATGATCATGTAGAATTAATAAATATTACTTTAACGAAAGAAATAAACCAATTAAGTGATTCTACCTATTTAGGAGATATAGCTGAAATTAAGAAATTAGGTAATGATATTTTTGCCTTAGATCGGAAAAATAGAAGGTTGATTGTTTTGGATCACAATCTTCAAATAAAGAATTCAATAGGCAGCTCAGGCAAGGGGCCTGGAGAGTTTATTTCTCCGAATAGATTTACTTTTTACGACAACAATTTATGGATATTTGATGGAGCTAACCTGAGGTTCTCATGTTTTGATTTTAAAGGTCATTTTCAAATATCTCATAAAGCAGATGACCCTTTAACGGAGCTTTGTAGCTTCTTCGGAAAAAATGATAAGCTTTATTACATGGCACCTAAAGATTTATATAAATATTCGACATGCAATATAACCAATGGTGCGATTAAATCATTTTACCAAAATAATGATAGTGATGTTGACCTGGTAAATATGGCGCATTGTGATAAATATGAAACATGGTTTCGCGTTAACCAGGAATTACCAGTGATTGAAGTATTTAACAAAGGTGATGAAATAATTAAAAAAATCGATTTACCTGTAACTTGGTTCAATCGTTTAAACTTTACACCGAAAGCTGTTAAAGAGAGTCCTCAAAACACAAAGCGCTTGTTAATTCAAAATATATGCTGTGATAGAAACCACCTCTACCTAATGTATATTGATCATTCTCAAGACTATACCAAAACACATTGTAACAAAATAATTCAATTGAAAATTTCGGATACAGGTATCCCCTTAATAAGTGAATACAAGCTTATCAAGCTATTAGACAATTGGTATACTTCGTTTTGTGTTTCTGGCAATGAGATCACTGCTTTTAACTCCACCAACGGTGTGCTAGAACAATACAAAATAATAGAAAATGAGAAGAATTAAATACCTTATATTAATATGTATTATAAGTTCATTCGGGTGTGCTCAAAAATCAAAAGAGAACAACGCAAAATATTATAAAAAGAGTCATACTGTAAATATTGCTGGAAAAAATTTGAGTTCTGTCAAAAATATTATTGGCGATTCAATTAAATCAAATAGTTCAAACTTATTCTTAATTTTTGTTGCTTCAGGTTATGATTGCTCTAGTTGTATTGAAAATGGTCTATTGTTGCTAAATGAGCACTATGAAATATTAAGAAATAAGAATATCAAACCGTATTGCATTATCTCTAGTGGAAATACTTTTTATCTTCAAAAAAAACGGGTTTCACAGACTATATCTTTAATGATGAACATGATTTAATTCGAAAACAATTAAAATTTATCGACACACCCAGGTTTATAATTATCGATGCTGATTGTAATATTTTGTCTTCTCTATATGTAGGCCAAAAACTACAGTCCATAGATGCATTATTCGATTTTGAAATGTGACTAAATGGAATTATGCAACATGAAATTAAGGGACTTTTCAGTAGTGGAGTCCCTTTCTATTAATTTTTATTAATTATAAGATATCTGGAATTATTTAATGAAACACTATAATACTAATTAATAATCCATATACCTATTGCAACTCCCAACACTTTCACATATGACAGAAATTTACGCAAACCCACCATCAGTCTGTTTAATGAAGAAATAACAATAAAGGAAATGTTTTGGTTTTCATCATTCAAAATCCATCATTTTATTAGCAATATCACGCTTATCCTCATCTGCAAAACCTGCGAAATATGCTTTGGTTGTTTTAATATCTGTCCTGTTTTCCGCTTTGCAACACCCTAAAAATGGTCATCAATAATTTGACATAGCTCAGTCTGTTTGTCATCCATTTTTAGTCTCATTGACTTAGTGTGTTTTGAGTCGGGAAGAGTATACGTTATTTGGTATATATTATGGGTTAATTCAGCTGCATTCCTAAGGGAAAGAGTGGAATCTGATTGATATAATACTCGTTCTAATTCTTTATAAATACAGTATGCAGTAAATGAGATGCATATGTGTGCTTCAATTCGATTTCTCAGCCTATGATAAATAGGCCGTATGCGCAAATCAGTTTTAGACATTCTGAAAGCCTTTTCAATATGCCACAGATTTTTATAATTTTCAAGAACTTGCTGATCTGAGAGTTTAGTATTAGTAACATAGCCCTTTAATCCATCCCAAATATCGTCTTTATTGTATTTCTGGTAATCAATTTCTATAGAAACCTCACCAGTTAGCTTTAAATATTTGTTATACCCTCTATTGTTTATTGACGATTTCGTTAGTTTTCCTGACTTTACTTGCTTTTCTAAACGCATTAAACCTCGTTTACGATTGTAAGCATCTTTAGTAGCACGCTTTTTTGAATAATGTACAATTAATCGTGTATCCTCTTCCTTTTTATAGCTTCTGATTATTCCATCAGAAAAGTCATCTGCCAATATTTGTTTTTTTATAGTTGCCGATTCATTCTTTAGTCTACCTCCAATAATATATTCATAGCCTTTACTTTCCAGAGCTTTAATATTATCATTCGAAAGCAACCCTGCATCTGCTACAATAACAGGTTTATCTAGGTCGAATTTTCGGCTAATTTGCTCTATAAAAGGGATGAGAGTATGACCTTCGTAAGTGTTTCCTTCAAAAATATCATATCCAATTGCATAGCCACCCAATCCAACTAATAAACCAATAAAAATTTGAGGATGTTGGTATTTCCCATCTTTGCTAAAGCCAGTTTTGCGTAAATCATCTTCATCGCTTGCCTCAAAATACAAAGTAGTCATATCATAAAACACAACGTTAATCTGTCCTTTTAAGACCTTTAACGTATGCGCAAACGCAAGTTGTTCATCTTGATGTTTAAGTTGGTTGTTAAGCTTGTCTAAAAAACGATATATCGAATCAATACTGAGGGATACACCTTGGTAGCGATCTAAATATTCGATAGTTTTTAGCTTACTCAAGGGGAAAGCGAGCCTGTATATAACAAGATGCCGAAAAAGGTCTTCTTCTAACTTATTGAATCCAATACTATCATAAATTTTTCCAAAAACGATTTCAGGCTCAACGGTTCGAATATCTCCATTGCTTATAGTTGATATTGTTTGTTCAACCATGTGATCAACTTGTGATTTGAATAATTTGGGCTGAGCAGACACTTTCTCAATCTCCTGATTAGCAATGTGTACTAATTTTTCTATATTCTGCTGTGTAGTGGCGCAACCTATTGTTTTATGCACCTTATAACGGCCATTAATCTTCTGTATCACTTGCACAGACGTACTTCCTGAACGGTTCTTTAACTTTCTTACATACATGGTATTGGGGTTTGCAACACCCAAATTAAATAATCAATCCAGTAAAATCAAGGGTTACAGAGGGTGTTGCAGAAAACTGCGGAAAACAGGAGCAATATCACGCTTATCCTCATCTGCAAAACCTGCGAAATATGCTTTGGTTGTTTTAATATCTGTATGTCCTAGTGACTCTTGAGCCATTTCCATTCCAGCACCCTTTCTAATAAGGTTTGTTGCAAATGTGTGTCTGGCAATTTTACTATTAATTTTAATATTAAGGCCAAGGTTTTGTGCATATTTTTTCATATGTTGACTAATAAAGCGGTTAAAACTGCCTACGGCAGTGTCTATCTGTTCTTGGTTATATTCTGGAGTTACTATTGGGAAAAGAAAAGTTTCTTGATTAATCTTCTTATTGCCATACTTTTGAATAACCCCATTTGTAAAAGAATTAAGATAAATAATAATCGGTTTGTGCTCAACATCGGTGTCCCTTATTTTATTTCGGTAATAAAAGAAAGTATCATCATCTATAAAGTCTTTGTATTTAATATCTGCAATATCCTTTACATTCATCCCGTTGCACGCATATGAAAAGAACCAGAATGCCTTTGCCTTTTCTTGTTCTTCTGTTTTGGGTTGTCCATGCAGTAAGGCTTTAAGGTCTTGTGCAGATAATGCTGTTTTGGCTTTTTTTGAAGTTGGTATCTGATACCTTCCTTTCCCAAACGGATAAATCTCCTGTTTTACAACTCCATCTGAAATGGCACTATTAAAGATTGCCTTCAGATTGCGCAAATAAATGCCAATTGAAGTTCGACTCCTCCCTAAAGATTCCATATGAAATTGATAATCCTTCAACCATTGTACAGTTATTGTTTTAAAGTGCAGTATGTCAGTACTGGAGAATTGTATAAGTGACTTTAAACTGTATTCGTAGCTAGTTGCAGTTGTTAGTTTATTGTTGTGCCTATAATTATCAATTGCAGCCTTATAGAATTCATTGACAGTTCGTTTCTCCTGAACCTTGTTGGGAGATATTAGTAGTTCAAAGTCTTCAAATGTAAACTCATCCAACGAATCTGCTAAATCATACGTGGTTGTTTCTAATCCTTTTAAAAGTAACTTTATATCTTTCTTTTCTCCTCTCGGTTTTTCAACATGCCAAATAAGGTCGAATTCATCTTCTGTGAATTCAAACTTAGTTGGATATAATTTTTGCTTGCGAGGGTGCGCAGTAAATACTCTTAGCTTAACTGGGAATTTTCCATTTTTCTTTGCTCTACGAGTGTCCAGATAGATGGATATTTGGTAGTCTCTATTTACATTTGCCATATCGAAATTTGCATACTATTTGCATACAAGATTACAAATAAAAGATAAATATCGCAAATTTACACAAACAACAAAATGCGTATTACTCTAATAATAAGTGACATTAAGAATTTATGCAAAATACCACAAAGTAATATTATTTGACTGGCAGTCAAAAGGTCAGCGGTTCGATTCCGCTATTCTCCACAATGAAAATAAAGGCGTTCGGGGGCTTCCACTCTGGGCGCTTTTTTT
>NZ_JBNGOY010000097.1:0-5149 GCF_050589805.1 Carboxylicivirga fragile
TGGGGTCTAATTTGAAATAAAAAACCAAACGCCCAATAAATGGGCGCTGTAGAAGAGAATTTTATGAATCCCGACTTTAGTCGGTTAATAGTGTTACAAATTATAAGTTTCAAAGATTCTTTTTTGACTTTTGAGACAGCCTCTTTGATTTTAGAATAAAAACAAAATTCAACAAAGCCTGTTTTAATCAAAAATACAGTAATGAGCTTTACACGAAAACGCATAGAACTTCAGCTTACACAGGTTATTGATAATATACTTATCGCAGATGGTGTATATTATTTAAAACTCCACAAACCGTTTGATTTTAAACCTGGTCAGGTTGTAGCTCTAAGTCTAAACGAAAATGATGAACCCAGACTTTATTCCATCGCTTCGGGTAAAAATGAAGTAAGCCTCAATATTCTTTTTGATGTGATGCCCACTGGCCAACTAACGCCAACATTAGCTAATCTAAAACCAAATGATGAAGTATATATCTCAGCACCTTTCGGAAAGTTCTTATGCGAACATACACCTGCGGTTTGGATTGCAACAGGCACTGGTGTTGCTCCCTTCGTGTCTTTAATAAAATCAGGCACCAACAAAAACATTACACTGCTCCATGGAGCGCGAACGATTGATGGTTTCTATTTTCAAAATGAATTTAAAGAAAAGTTAGGAGACGATTACCTGCGCTTTTGCACCACCGAAACGGGTAATGATGTAATTGAAGGTCGCTTAACCAATTACCTTAAAGAATTAGACAATCCAGCACCCGAATTAAAATACTACCTTTGCGGCAGCTCACAAATGATAATTGACGTTAGAGAAATACTACTAAGTAAAGGTGTAGCATACGATAAAATAATAGCAGAGATTTATTTTTAATACAATGGAAAAGCAAGATATTTTTGGCAAAACCCTAAGCGAACTTAAAGAATGTGTTACGAGTTTGGGATTACCTGCCTTTACTTCAAAGCAAATAGCTGATTGGTTATACAAGAAGAACATTACAAGTTTTGAAGAGATGTTAAACCTTTCGAAAAAGGCAAGAATATCTTTAAATGAGAATTATTTCATTGGCAGAAACCAACCTGAATCGTTTCAGGAATCCGTTGACGGTACAAAAAAATACTTGTTTAAGACAGGTGATAAATTTATAGAAGCTGCCTATCTGCCCGAATCAAATAGGAATACTCTTTGTGTATCGTCACAGGTTGGTTGTAAAATGGGATGTTTATTTTGCATGACTGCACGACAGGGGTTTCAGAAGCAACTTACATCAAGTGAGATCTTAAATCAAATTGCCAGTTTACCAGAAAAGGAAACATTAAGCAATGTTGTTTATATGGGCATGGGTGAACCTATGGATAACATTGATAATGTATTGAAAAGTCTGGAAATCATCACATCCGAATGGGGTTACGCCTGGAGTCCTCGACGCATCAACGTCTCAACCATTGGAGTTGTACCGGCCATGCGTCGTTTCATTGAAGAATCAGAAGCACATCTGGCAGTAAGTTTACACTCTCCATTTAATGAAGAACGAAAGCAATTAATGCCCATCGAAAATGTTTATTCGCTTGATGAATTATTAGCTGCCATCCGTGATTACGATTTTGGACGTCAAAGACGAATATCGTTTGAATACATCATGTTTAGAGGCGTTAATGACACCCAAAAACATATAGATGGGCTATCCAAATTGTTAAATGGTATTCGCTGTCGTTTAAACTTAATCCACTTCCACCCTATACCTGACTCTCCACTAAAAGGAAGCTCACAAAGCACAATGGAATGGTTTCGTGACAAATTAAACGAAAAAGGGCTTACTGCTACCATACGACGCTCGCGTGGTGAAGACATATACGCAGCTTGCGGACTATTATCTACAAAAAAACTTTTAAAAGACGACCAGCCAAAGGACTATTAATAAGCACTTCAGACAGGTTTCAAAATTAATTTAAATAAAAAATCTATTTTTAGTTGATTTTTATTTAACTAAGTATTAATTTTAATAGGGTTTTATATTTAACATTTAAATCCCAAACAAATGCTGAAACTAATTTTAAATGGAACCGTAGGTAAAGATGCGGAGGTCAAAGAAGTTGGACAGCGTAAAGCTATCAATTTCGACGTTGCAGTATCGATGGATTACAAAGACACTGAAGGCAAAAAAATTGAACGTACCGAATGGGTACGTGCTGTAATTTGGAAAAGCGACAAGCAGAGTACAAAAGTTTCAGAGTTCTTGAAAAAAGGACAAAAGGTATTAATCGAGGGGATCCCTGGGAGTGAAGGCTTTCAGGCAAAAGATGGGCAAGTAAAATCAAGCTTGCTTGTCAACGTTAAGGACTTGGAATTCCTTAATTAACTTTTCACTAACAACTAAAAGCTACTATCAACGGTAGCTTTTTTTATTTGATTCATTCTGAGCTGTGCGATAAGTAAGTAATTCTTGCTATTTTTGAATCATAAAGCTTCGAAAAATGAAAACACAATCCATACTTGTACTTTTTATATCATTATTCATCATTGCATGTGGCCCTTCAAGAGAAGAAATTGTAAAAGAGAAATTTGAAACTGCTCTATCGCATTTTTCAAACAAACAATACAATAATGCCAAGTTAATGATTGATTCTATCACTGAGTTTTATCACGATCAAATTGAATATACAACCAGAGCCAAAGACCTGTTACGAACCATTACTATAGAAGAACAAAAGTCGAACTTAGCTTTTTTAGATAGTCTGCTAGCCGATAATGAAACAGCACTCGAACCATTAATGAAGAACTTTAGGGAATCCTCAGATTATGGTCCTAAAAAAATACTTATCCACAAAAGACAAAAACCTGAAAACTCATACAATCGCATATATCTCAGAGCGCACCTGGATCTCGATGGTGAGTTTTATATCTCCAGTCGCTATACAGGAGAATCAAATATCAATCATAAACAAATAAAGGTTTACTTCAGCGGCAACCATGCCTTAAGTGAAGCTGTAGAAATCGACGGTTTTCAAAACAGACATTTTGATGATGGCGGCACTAAGTGGGAGGTTGTAAATTATAAAGATGGGAAAGACAACGGAGTTATTGATTTTATTGCATCCAACGCTGATAAATCTTTAAAAGTACAATTCATAGGAAAAAAGCACTACTATATATTGATGGAGAAATTTGATAAGGAAGCTATTAGAGATGGTTATGAAATTTCAGCAGTACTTAAAGAAAATAAAAGGATAACACAGGAAATAAAAAAAGTAAAAAAGGAGTTAAAAAAACTTAGCGCGATTTAACCACCAAGCCTATTTAAAAAGTTTTAGTGATCAATATTAAAATCACAAATCAAGCATAGAATATTTTTCAAAAATTATAGTCCATTCAACTAGCTCCATTCACCCAAAATATCATCGCTTTAATCAAAAAAAACAGATTAAACGGATAAAGCTTAATACTTTTAAAGATTGGAATAACCGAATCTTAAAAGTGAAGCAATGCGCATATTTCATAATATCATAAAAAAATACCTTTTTATATTTATTGGTGTAATTTCAGTTAATTACTCACTGGCTCAAAACCTAGTTATTTCTTCAGTGTCTGGAAACACAAATGAATCTGGAACAGAGGCAACTTTTACAGTCGGTCTTGACGCGCCACAAACAGGTGCTAATACCACTATTACCATTACATCATTAAATACTGCTGAAGTTACTGTGAGTCCCGCATCCATAACTTTTGCTGTGGGCGAATCAAATGCATTAGAAGTTACCGTTACTGGAGTAAACGATTTTGTTATTGATGGTGATCAAGTAGTAGACATTGAATTTACAACTGATGTTAATTATTTAGGTACAGCTCCTTCAAACCTTTCCATAACCAATGAGGATAACGATGGTACAGTAAGCATTGAGGCAACAATACAAGCTGCAGAAGAAACGAGCAATGGTTTATTTACTTTTACAGCAACAACTTCCAGCACATCTGCCACTATCATCAATTTTGATATTACTGGGACTGCGGGTAATGGGGCTGATTACAATCCAATTTCAGCTTGGGTAGAGCTGCCAGCAGGTGAAACATCTGTCACTTTGCCTATCACTGTTGTTGGAGATAACGACATTGAAGGTGATGAAACGGTAATTCTAACGCTTACATCAACTGATAATGGAGACTTAACTGTTGGCTCTCCTAACACAGCTACCATTACTATTACTGATGATGACAGTGAATCGGTCAGCATAGTAGCCACAACTCAAGCTTTGGAAAGTGGTACCGATGGTTTATTCACAATCACAGCTACTAATTCATTCGGCACAGATACTGAAATATCTTACACCGTTACCGGTACAGCTACTCCTGATGCGGATTACACAGTATTAACAGGATCAGCTACACTACTTGCCGGACAAACAGAAGTAACTATTCCTGTGGCTATTATTAGTGATGCCTTAGTTGAAGGTGATGAAACGGTAATTCTTACGCTTACATCAACTGATAATGGAGACTTAACTGTTGGCTCTCCTAATACAGCTACCGTTACTATTACTGATGATGACAGTGAATCAGTCAGCATAGTAGCCACAACACAAGCCTTGGAAAGTGGTACCGATGGTTTATTCACAATCACAGCTACTAATTCATTTGGCACAGATACTGAAATTTCTTACACCGTTACTGGTACAGCCACACCTGATGCCGATTACACAGCTTTAACAGGATCGGCTACACTACTTGCCGGACAAACAGAAGTAACTATTCCTGTGGCCATTATAAGCGATGTTTTAGTTGAAGGTGATGAAACGGTAATTCTTACGCTTACATCAACTGATAATGGAGACTTAACAGTTGGCTCTCCTAATACAGCTACCATTACTATTACTGATGATGACAGTGAATCGGTCAACATAGTAGCCACAACTCAAGCTTTGGAAAGTGGCACCAATGGTTTATTTACCATTACCGCTACTAATTCATTCGGTACGGATACTGATATTTCTTACACCGTTACAGGCACAGCTACTCCTGATGCCGATTACACAGCTTTAACAGGAACAGCTACACTAATTGCTGGACAAACAGAAGTAATTATTCCTGTAGCTATTCTAAGCGATGTTTTAGTTGAAGGTGACGAATCAGTCATTGTGACGCTCAACTCTACCAACAA
>NZ_JBNGOY010000098.1:0-5007 GCF_050589805.1 Carboxylicivirga fragile
TTACCCCTCCAAACCTCCCCTAAAGTGGAGGCTTAAGTCCCCTTCAGGGGATTTAGGGGTAGTAAAAAAGGATATTTGATTACAAATTAAAAGTATCCTAATTGTGATTTTTACTTTTGAGACAGCCTCATTATATAGATTTTAATAAAAGCTGGCTTAATCAATTATTTAGCAAAGCGCATGCGATATTTAGGAGCTACCTTACCCTCTGCTATCTTTGCCAATTTATTCTTCATCAATCGCTTGCTTATTCCCGAAACATGGTCAATATAAAGCACGCCTTCGGTATGATCATATTCGTGCTGAATTACACGAGCATTATAGCCTGAAAAAGTTTTAACTTGCTTCTTGAAATCGCGATCGTAATATTCAATTTCAATCGACCAAGGACGTTCAACTTCGCCATTAATATCAGGTAGACTCAAACAACCTTCTTGCTCAGCCCAAAACTCTTCAGATTCGCCAGTTATTTGTGCATTGATGAATACCTCTTTCACTCCCTCTTCTTCTTCAAATAAATCTTCTCGATCCTCCTCATTCATTCCCTCATACACTTGGGCAGTATCAACCACAAATAATCGGATTGTTTTATTAACCTGAGGCGCAGCAAGACCAACACCACTAGCTTCATACATGGTTTCCCACATATTATCAATCAATACTTGTAAACCATCATACTCAGCGGTAATATCATCACACACTTTTCTCAACACTTTATTACCGTAGGCTGTTACTGCTAATGCCATCTTCTTAAATATTTTAAATACGGGGTGCAAAAATAATATAAAAGATAAACAAGGCAATTATATTTTAGTTCTCAGTTTTATCTGACAAATTCCTCGAGGCTTGCCCCGGGTATATTTAACTTTAAGGATTTTCTTTATTGCATCGCGCTCAAGTTTATCTTATCCCGTATATTAAATAGAAAGTATATCCAGTAAGACGTCTTTCATTTAGTTACGAAATGCGTATATTTGCAAGAATTATAAAACAAATCATAACCTTATGAAGTATTTCATTTTTATTGCGAGCCTCATTTTATTCAATGCATGTAACAACAAATCACAACAATGCGATCAAACACCAAGTATACAAGGCACCTGGCAGCTCATTTCATCAGAGTATCATAAAAAAGACACAATCACTTCTAACATGAATGAAGGTCAGAAAATGATTAAGATAATTACCCCAACTCATTTTGCTTTCTTACTTCATGACTTGAAAAAAGGAAAAGACTCAACTAATGTTGCCTACATGTCGGGCGGCGGATCCTATACCTATCTTGATGGCAAATACATCGAGAACCTGGAATATTGCACTGCTCGCGAATGGGAAGGTCATGCCTTTGATTTTGAACTTACTATTAATGGTGATACGCTTACTCAAACAGGTGTTGAAGAATTAGAAGATTTAGGTCTTGGAGCTGAAAATATGCTTTTGATTGAAAAGTATGTACGAGTAAAGTCAGACAAATAGTAATAGCAGACAATTTTTGGGAGTTCTTTA
Source organism: Carboxylicivirga fragile (assembly GCF_050589805.1). NCBI lineage: Bacteria > Pseudomonadati > Bacteroidota > Bacteroidia > Marinilabiliales > Marinilabiliaceae > Carboxylicivirga > Carboxylicivirga fragile. The sequence goes on from NZ_JBNGOY010000098.1 coordinate 1,507, forward strand.
TTGAAAAAAAAGAAATAAATTTCGTTTTTTTGTATTTCATTAAAACAAGCATAACTCTGAAATGAAGATTTTTTTAGGCTATCTCATAACTCCCATTTTTTACATCTATTACGCACTTGTTCTTCTAATCCTCCATCCTTTTCAAGTAGGAGCAAATATTATTTTTGGCGATCACGCACGACGCAGAGTGGTAGATGCCCTAAATTTTTTCCTTGTAGGAGGACTTTTCATTATGGGATGCAGAATTAGATTTATTGACCGTGAGAAAATACCAAGCGGACGCCCAATAATTATTGTATCGAATCATCAAAGTTTATTTGATATCCCTGCTGTAGTATGGGCTTTCAAAAAAATGTATACCAAGTTTATATCTAAAATTGAATTGGGCAAAAACCTACCAAGCATATCCTACAATTTAGTTCATGGAAAATCAGCATTGATAGATCGAAAAAACGGTGCTCAATCGGTTAAAGAAATTTTCAAACTTGGAAAACTGATACAGGAAAATCAATACGCAGCTTGTATATTTCCTGAGGGAACTCGTAGTAAAAATGGCAGGGTGAAAAAATTCATGTCGGCAGGAGTTAATACCTTGTTACGGGCAGCGCCAGATGCTATTATCGTTCCTTTTGCCATAAATGGCCATAGTCGATTAATGTACAAAGGTATGTTTCCATTAAAATTTGGCCAACGAATTACTTACAAGGTATTAGATCCTATTGAACCAAAAGGTAAGGATGTAGAAATCTTACTCAAAGACATTCAATCAGATATAAAACTAGAACTAAAGCAGAATATTTAAATATTTAAACTATCTTGTTCTGAGACGTTAATCTCAAGCAACATCAATATATAACATGCTTTTATACTAGTTTATTAAAGCGTAACTTTGAAACTCACATTAACCAGTATATATAATGAACATTTTTGATCGACATAATTTCCACATTCCTGTTTTAGGCTTGGGTTATACTTTAGATTCGCCAATCAAAGTAGCGCCATATGGAATTTCATCAGTTGTATCTTTAGTTGATGATGTTTTAATGGAGCAGCTCAGAGAATTTTACAGCGAAAAATTCGATCTTCCATTTCAAGCCATTTCAGATAAAGTAGAAGATTTTAGAGCTAAGCGCATCACTTCTTATCTAAATATGATGGATGAGATAGTTGGTGAAAAAGTGGCTAACCTCAAACAATCTGCTTTGGAAAAAGGAAGTGAGTTGGAGAAGTACTTTGACCTGTTACCAGACTTTTCTCACATCAAAGAGAAATTTAATTTGGCTGAAAAAAGTAAGCAAATTAAAGAAGAATTAACTAATTGGGTGCAAGAACACTTGCCAGTTGGTGATATTGACGTTAATATCATGACCAAATTAGATAAGGTTAATTCGAAAGATGGTGAAGAATTGCCTATCGAATACAACGATGCACATGCAGCCGTTAGAGGTTTTGCCAATAGCAAACTTACATCATCGTTAGTTTTGTCCGCAGGCATGAGTCCTCGTTTATATTCTTACTTAGAGAAATTTAAGGATTTCTTCCCTGACATGAATGGTGACCTTAAAAAGAAGATTATTCTTAAGGTGAGCGATTTCCGTTCGGCTTTGGTGCAAGGTAAAATGCTTGCTGCGAAAGGCATCTGGGTTTCGGAGTACAGAATTGAATCTGGTGTAAACTGCGGTGGTCACACATTTCCGACCAACGGCTTATTATTTGGCCCTATCCTGGACGAATTTAGAACCAATCGCGACAGGCTTTTTGAAACTGTTAAAAATGCGTATGACGCGGCAATAAATAAAAAAGAATTAACGCAACCATCGCAGGAACCTAATTTTAAAATCACTGCTCAGGGTGGTGTTGGTTCAAACGAGGAACATCAATTTTTAATGAAACACTACCAAATGGATGGTGTTGGTTGGGGTACTCCTTTTATGATTGTTCCGGAAGCAATTAGTATTGATAAAGATACTTTAAAGCTACTCGAAAATGCAAAGGAAAAAGATTTATACTTCAGTGGCTTATCCCCTCTTGGTGTTCCTTTTAACAGTGTGAGAAATGCTAGCATGAGCGTTCAACGTATTGAAAGAGCCAAGAACGGTACCGAAGGAATGCCATGTACCAAAGGTTTTTTAAAATATAACACAGAATATACAGAGAAACCAATTTGCACTTCATCGCGTCAGTATCAAAAGCAAAAGTTAGTAGATTTAGCTGCCTTAAATCTTCCTGCTGATGAATACAAAACAGCCTACGAAGGCATCATAGAAAGAGAATGTCTTTGTGTTGGCTTAGGTGTGTCACTGCTTGAATCTAAAAGCATTGCTACGAAAGCAACGGATAAGGTAACGGTTTGTCCTGGGCCTAACTTGGCTTACTTTTCGAAACAGGCTACGCTTAAAGAAATGGTTGATCACATTTATGGTCGCACCAACTTATTAGATAATCGCCCTCGTCCACATATGTTCTTAAAAGAACTAGGTATGTATTTGGATATTTTCCAAACACGATTAGCTAGTTTCCTAAAGGATACTGAAAATAAGAAGGAGTTGAAACAACTTAAAGCTTTTCAGAAGAACATTTTTGATGGTGTTGCTTATTACAAAGAACTATTTGCTGAGAAAAAGGCAGAAGTCATTGAGGAGCTAGACCAATTGATGGGCAAATATCCTGTAATTAACAAAGAGTTATAACAACTTATATTATACTGTATCAAGAGGGTATTCATTTTTTGAATACTCTCTTCTTTTTTTAATCGATTTCATTCGCAACTACATCAACAACAATGAACAACAAATTTCAACACAGTAAAATCAAGACTACAACTGTACTTACGCTTGGCTTTTTTCTAGTTTTAATGAGCGCATGCTCTAAAATCACAGAATCATCTTTAAACAAAAGCAAAACCATTCATCTGGTTGACGGATCAACAGTTCTTCTTAACAAAAACAGTTCAATTACTTATGATGAATCTTTTAAAGATCGTCATGTCGAATTAGACGGAGAAGCATATTTTGTTGTAAAAAAGGATGCTGTTCCTTTTGTTGTCTCCACCAAGCTAGGTGATATAAAAGTAATTGGCACGGAGTTTAATGTGAAGACAAGCGACACTCAAATGGAAGTGGAAGTAGAAAAGGGATCAGTAGAAATGAGCATTAATGAACAAGTGCAAAAACTTATTCGCGGTGAATCAGCCGTTTTCGATAAATCGGAACAATTATTTGAAAAAGGAAAAGCTGAATTCAAACATCGTATTTGGACCAAAGATTTTCAGGATGACCTAAATGTCGTTGGTAATGAAGCAAAAAAGAGTGGGCGTGAAATTGGAAAAGAATTTAAAAAACTTGGTCGAAAAATAAAAGACGAAATTGACGATTAAAAAAAAACATTTTCAATACTATAAATTTATAAAAGAGGCTGTCTCAAAAGTCAAAAAAGAATCTTTGAAACTTATAATTTGTAACTAACTTCAATATTTGTTACCCCTAAATCCCCTGAAGGGGA
>NZ_JBNGOY010000099.1:0-4719 GCF_050589805.1 Carboxylicivirga fragile
ACTTTAGGGGAGGTTTGGAGGGGTAGAAATAAAGGTTAAGTTTTAATCTATAAGTTATCTGGGTTTTAAATTCACTTTTGAGACAGCCTCTTTTTATTGGCTTTTAATTGTATTTAATTATACACATTGATACATACAAGCTGAACCATTCATAACACCAACTGTTTATTTGATATTAATCAGAACGTAAATGAATCTAATTATAGAATTTGCAGATGCTTTATTTGACCTATTAAAGGCTATGTCGCCCTATCTTCTTTTAGGTTTCTTCTTTGCAGGCGTGCTTAAAGTTTGGTTTCCTCAAAGATGGATAGATCGTTATATGGGTAAAAGTAATTGGATGTCAGTAATCAATACGGCAATTCTAGGCATTCCTCTCCCACTTTGCTCTTGCGGTGTTATTCCCACCGGAATTTCCTTTTATCGTAATGGGGCTTCTAAAGGTTCTAGTGTTTCATTCTTAATTTCAACGCCTCAAACAGGTGTAGATTCCATTATGGTAACATACTCTTTACTCGGCTTACCATTTGCAATTATACGTGTAATAGTGGCTTTAATAACCGGAGTATTAGGTGGAGCCGCTACAAATGCCACAGCCAAAGAAGATGATGTCAATACCAATGATGGCCCACAATCCTGTGAGAATGATAAAATGGGTACTCATCAAGGTTGGTTTGGAATATTTCGTTATGGTTTTTATGAATTCTTGATGGATATTGCCAAATGGTTAATAATTGGAATACTGATTGCTACTTTAATGGCTGTGATAATTCCAGAAAACTTTTTCACGAATTACCTCGATAACGAACCCATAAGCATGTTAGTGGTATTATTGGCTTCCATACCATTGTATTTATGTGCAACTGCTTCTGTACCTATTGCCGCAGTATTAATGCTCAAGGGACTTTCCCCCGGAGCTGCATTAGTACTATTAATGGCTGGCCCAGCAACCAATGCAGCCACAATCACTGTGATAAAAAAAGTTTTTGGCAATCGTACTTTAATCTCCTACTTGGGCTCTATTATTCTTGGCGCCTTGTTTTTTGGAACTCTGATCAATCACTTCCTTCCACGTGAATGGTTCCTTATCAACCAACACACCGAACATCTAAGTCACTCGCACGAACTATTACCAAACTGGCTACAAATCGCGTCTACCATAATACTTGTTGGCTTAATTATTAATGGATATATAAGGCAGTATATCAATAAAACAAACTACAATAAGTCAGTAAAAATTAAAACACAAAAACTAAACTCCTCAGTACTAAATAAAGCACATGAACCTTTGAATAACGCTCCTCAGTTTACATCCTTTGCTATGGCTAAACCTATCCAAAGCAAAACATTTACAGTAAAAGGAATGACCTGTAGCCATTGCAAAGCAAGCGTTGAATCTAACCTTATCAAACTAAATGGAATCAGTAAAGTTAACGCATCTCCTCAGAATAATCAGCTTGTAATTGAGGCAAGTAGCTTTGACTTGGATCAAATTAAAAGCACCATTGAGTCACTTGGTTATGAGTTTATCCAAGAGAATAAATAATTCTGCCATCTGGCTATCAATTATTATTTCTATTTTTGGAACATAAAGGTGCAAACGCTTAAAAAGGGAATCTGGTGCCTCATTGAGAAATCCAGAGCTATCCCCGTAGCCGTAAACCCACTTTCACATTAGTGAAGTGATGTTATTAAATACCACTGTTATAATAATGGGAAGGTAATAACATCAGGGTAAGCCGGAAGACCTGCCTTTTATTCAACTTCGGGGTAAAGTGATTCTAGAATAGCACTTACATAGCTGTGTCTATTTGTATAATCCTCCCTCCTGAAGATTTAAAACTTATTTAAATTTAGAAAATGCAGGAGTTTAAAATTGAACAAGTAAGCAATCAGCTGAATGAGTCTATTCAGAAGAAAATTGATTTAAAAACAAAACCTTTAGGTGCCCTTGGCGCGCTGGAAAAAATTGCATTTAAAGTCTGTCAGATTCAACAAACACTTAAGCCAGAATTATCTAAACCAAGCATTCTGGTATGTGCTGGTGACCATGGTGTAACTGAAGAAAAGATTAGCCCTTTCCCACAAGAGGTTACGTTTCAAATGGTCATGAACTTTTTAGGTGGAGGTGCTGCTATTAACGTTTTTAGCCGCCAACATGGAATACAACTCTTAGTGGCTGATACAGGCGTTAATTATGATTTTGAAAGCAACACCAATTTGCTTGATCTAAAAATAAGGAAGGGAACGCGTAATTTTGCCGTTGAACCAGCTATGACCATTGAAGAGTGTAAACAGGCTATGGAGAATGGTGCGCAGCTTGTTGATAAACTTCATTCAGAAGGATGCAACATTATTGGTTTTGGCGAGATGGGAATTGGAAACACAACCGCAGCGGCAGCCTTACTTTGTAAATACACAGACTGCACAGCAACAGAAGCTTCAGGTGCAGGAACAGGATTAGACAAGGAAGGTATTAGCCATAAAGCACAAGTAATTGAAAAAGCACTGCTTTTACATCAAAACACGAGCTCACCGATGGATATACTTGCCACTTTTGGAGGTCTTGAAATTGCAACTATCTGCGGAGCAATCTTAAAAGCTGCTGAATTGAAAATGATCATTTTATCAGATGGTTTTATTGCAACTTCCGCATTACTGGCAGCCCATGCAATAAATCCCAATGTAACCGATTATTGTTTGTATGCACATCAATCTGAAGAACAAGGCCATAGATTGATGCTTCAACATTTAAAGGCAGATGCCATCTTACAGTTGGGCATGCGACTTGGAGAAGGAACAGGGTCAGCCATAGCTTTTCCATTGGTGCAGTCTGCCGTGAATTTCATTAATGAAATGTCTAGCTTTGAAGACGCTGGAGTAAGTAATGTTGAGTAATAAATTATAAGCTATTGGCTGATAGCTGTCAGCTAATGGCTTTTTTACAATTTTCAAATGCAAAGACTAAAGAATCAATTTAATCTCATCTTAACTGCCTTTGGGTTCTTTACACGAATTCCGATTCCTAAGAATATCGCTTTTTCGCAAAGTAACCTAAATAAATGTAATCGCTATCTCCCAATCGTTGGTTATGTAGTTGGAGCAATTTGTGGATTAATTTATATTACGCTTAGCCAATTACTACCCCACTCCGTTTCCATATTATTATCGATGGCAAGCTCTATTCTTTTAACGGGAGCCTTTCATGAAGATGGCTTTGCAGATGTGTGCGATGCCTTCGGAGGTGGCTGGACAAAAGAGAAGATACTGACTATAATGAAAGACTCTAGAATTGGAGCCTACGGAGCTGTTGGTATTATTCTATTGTTATTCACAAAATTTTCAAGTTTAGATGCTATCCCTTCAAACAAAATAGTAATTGCATTAATTGCCGCGCATGTACTAAGTCGCCTAATGGCGGTTAGCACAATGCACAGCCTATCATATGTGCGTGAAGATGAAACTAGCAAATCTAAACCAATCACTAAATCGCTTCATTCGAAGGAAATTTTAATCGCCTTTTTCATCTCGCTTCCAGTTTTATTCTTATTCAACGATTTAAGAATACTGCTAGTTATTATTCCTTTAATTCTTTCAAAATATTTATTGGAACGTTATTTTAAGAAATGGATTGGCGGCTATACTGGCGATTGTCTTGGAACCATTCAGCAAGTCACAGAGTTGGTCGTTTATTTAACCATCCTTTCAATCATTCATATGGATGCCTCGAATAACCCATTTAATCAATTATTCAAATGATAGAATTACTATTGATTAGGCATACAACGCCAGATGTGAAAGAAGGCACATGCTACGGCCAAATAGATTTAAATTGTCATTCTTGTTTTGATAGTGAAGCGGATGATATAAATCAAATATTAACTGCATCAAAATACAGTCCAGATATTATATTTAGCAGTCCTTTAAAAAGATGTAAATTATTGGCTACACATCTTTTTCATGCACAGAAAGTATACCTTGATGAAAATTTGAAAGAATTAAACTTTGGAGATTGGGAAGGTATGTTTTGGAAGGCTATTCCTAAAAATGAGATTGATGTATGGGCTGAGAATTTCGTATTACAAAGTCCACCCAATGGTGAATCGTTTAAGCAACTTCTAAAGCGTGTTGAGCAATTTGAGAAACAAATGGTAAATGGAAATAGTAAAAAAATTGCCATTGTAACGCATTCGGGTATTATTCGTGCTTTTCTTATGAAATACTTAAATATACCAGCCAGCAATATATTTAATCTGCATTTAAATTATGGCGCTATTGTAAAGATAAGCATCCATGACGATGATTATCACCAAGTAGAAATTATAAAAGGATAAAAAAACCACGAAGGTTCCAAAGGGCTTCACGAAGGAACGCTAAGGAACACTAAGGAAAAACTTTGTGAGACTTTGTGAAATACCTTAGTTCCCTTTGTGGTAAAATATTAACCACGAAGGCGCACTAAGGACAACACCAAGTAACGCTAAGGAAAAACTTCGTGAGACTTTGTGAAACATCCTTTGTGCTTACTTTGTGGTAAAAGATTAACCACGAAGGCGCACTAAGGACAACACCAAGGAACACTAAGGAAAAACTTTGTGAGACTTTGTGAAATACCTAAGTTCCCTTGTCGACTTCCCTTTTTTAGGACATGTTAAAAGTAGACTTTTTTCTTTTTTCTCAAAACCAATTTTCAAAAGCTCTTTTAGTAAGGCTGAATGG
>NZ_JBNGOY010000100.1:0-4383 GCF_050589805.1 Carboxylicivirga fragile
AGGAAAAATGGCTAAGTCATATTGCTAATTGTTTTTGGCGTTCTTCTGAAAACCTGCTTTCTAAAATTATGAACTTAAAATAGGCTATTAACGGCTAGTGTATGATTTCGTAAGGGTTTGCGGACTTCAAACTTATCAATTTACCACCCAAAATTGATGCGGGCGATAACGCTCGAAAACCTCTGAAACCCTTATGAATTATACACATTGTTAGGCGCTGGCATTATTTTCTATTCAGTTTATTTATCAATATTTTCAATTCATTTTTCAACCTTATCTGTTCCTCAAGTCTGTAATCCTCCGAAAATGGTGCTCCACAATCCATATTTGCAATTATTCGAATCAGTTCTCCATTGCGAAAAAATATACTATCAAGATATGGTTCAAAAAACTCTGGTTCTTTTTTTAATTCTAAACTATCTATTAATTTTTCGAATACAAAAAATAGGCTGTCATTATCTAGGTAAAATTCTGTCTCTCTCCGTGTGTTTTTGCCAAGTTGAATCTGAACAATCTTTTTTAAATTACCATGAAGAAAATAGTACTCTCCAACTCCATTTGCGCTATCTGTTTCTATTCCTCTTTTGTCAATAGCTGTCCAACTTGAAATTGAATCAATTTTTTTCACCTTTATTCGAATCGGATTTAAGTATTCTCCAAGATACTCTTTATACTCAGTTGTATTGTTTGAACTATCCGTTTCATAAACAATTACTAAATCAAGTGATGAATCATCAAAAGTCACACTATCGACTAGGGTAATCGGTCTCAAATTTTTAGTGTAAAATACTTTTAGTGTGTCGAATGAAATCCAATCTGTCTCAACTTTACCACCTCTATGCTCCGCCGAAAAAATGACGATTTTAACTTTATCTTTTGGTTTATCCGAACAACCTAAATCTATCGAAACGGCTATCAGAGGAACAGTCACAGCGTTTCCTCCAAAATTATAAGTAGTAGCTTGTCTTAATCCTTCGTAATCACAATTAGTATCTAAAATTTCTTTCTCAGGTTCGCCGAATAAATCAAATGTGCTAAGAAAAATTCCATATCCAATTATCAATCCAACAATCAGAATTGCGATTACTATCAGGCTATATTTAATTAGTTTTCTCATAATCGTAGAGCTGCCTCCTGCTTGCGCCTAACGGTTTGGGTATGGTCAAGTAGGGCAGTAGAAAGCACTTTCCTATCACCATGCGCCTAGCCGATGCTTTTGTTTTGGGTTTTAATTTAATCATTTCTAATAGCCGAAACAAAAGTTTCGGCGGTATCACAAGTTAGCACATAACTTCGCATAAGATTCATGCCCTATTTGCTATACCCGTTGTTATGGCCAGTTATTTATCATCAATTAGCTTTATTTCCTCAAACTCCAAATCATAATCAATATCAAATATTGGAAAAACAACTCTTGCGGTATCAAGCTCCTTTTTTATCAGCTTATGATATCTTGTTGAAATTTCAAAACTTAAATAATCTGAGTACTCATCTCCGTTTGGTAAGGAATCTCTGCGTATATAATAAATATCCCAAATTAGGTCATTCCTCAACGTATCATATTTAAGCAAGTAACTAAAATCATCATAGAGAAAATCCTCAAACAAAATCAATGAATCAGAAATCATTTTAGCATTATCAAGGGGTAAAAAATCATAGGCTTGAAAATCATAACAATGTGGGAAATTAAGAGAGGTAATCTGTCCATATTTATCAAGCCACATAAGAACCTCATATCTACTTACTCCTAAAGAAGAATCAATAAAACTATAATGTAAAGAATAGCTAGGTATAATAGTATTCTTAAAATTCAATCTATCAGGGTAAGCTTTAAAATAATTCTCGAGGTCTATTGAGTTGCCCCAACTAAAAATCATCTTGCTAGCAAAATCACCAGTTTGATTTTTAAGAATCTTAGTAGATAATATTTTAATATCTAATGGAAGGCTATCTAAATCACTATAATCCGTTATAAACTCATTTAAATCACCATAAGCATATGTTATTCTATCAGAAACATATTGTAAATTCTGAGAAAATGAATTAGCAGATAAAAGAATCAATATTAATATAATATACTGTCTCATAGTAATTGGCCATAACGTTTTGAATATGGGGCGTTTGGCATTTCAAAACTCCAACCTATCAAACCGCTATAATTTTTATTAAATGTAACAACTTTAAAATTAGCACTTTCCGCCAAATGACCTATATTTTTTGTTGTGCAACGTTTTTGTTTATTCTTTCATCAATTACAGTCAACTTATTTTTATAATCCTCTTTATTCAGTTTAAGCCTGTAATATCCAAACCGTTTTAATTTCAACTTAATCAATGCTTTTTTGTCAATCAATTCATAACTCTCAGCTTGACACCAAAATTTAGACTCAAAATATTTCGCTCCACTAATTATTCCATTTTCAGTCAAATAATAAGCATTCTGCAAGTCTCCAACAATAGATAAGTAAATTATATTGATAATAGCTGGTAAAATAATAATCAGATTATCTAGACCATCAAAATCTCGTACATAATCATCAGGAATTCTCCACAATAATATGATTATCAAAATTACGATTGGTATAAAAAATAATCCTGCAAAATAATTGTCTGAAGACCTTATGGCAATTATTGATTCTTGTTTTATTCTTCGTTTCAGTCCTAAATATTCAATGTATCTTATCACATAAAGACTCAGAACCATAAATGTCAAAATCCAGAAGTCGTATTTAAATTCAATAAATATGTATCCAAATATGCTAAGAATAGCTATCCCTGCATAGATATCAATAAATAATCTTTTAAATCTATTGTTCTTTTTCATTTTGTAATCATTAGTAATCTATCGATACATAAATACCTATGATTGTGCCGCTCTGTCAAATGTTGCACAACGTTCAGTATAAGAAACGTAAGTGATTTCGAAGCTCTTACCTGTCAATTTACACTGAGCCGAATTTGCGATTAGACACAAAATTAGCTTTTTAAAACAAACCGTCAAATCGCAGATTTGGCGGAGCTGATTAAACGCTCGAAAGCTTCGTAAACCACTGAACCACTTATGTTTTTTATACATTGTTGGCTGTAGTTTTTCTTACAAATTTCGTCCAAATCCAAGTTGCAATTAATGAACCTAATACTCCTATTGCAATACCAATAAGACGCTCTTTCCAAACGTTTCTTTCAGCTCTTTTTTCAGCTTCCCACATTATTGCATTAACAGTCTCTTGTTTTGAATTAACTATAGGGTCAAGTTCTTCATTTTTTTGTCTTAAACTGATTATTAACTCTTCTTGAGCAATAATGATATCTTTTTGTTCTTCAATAAAGTCTTTTAATTTCAAAAGATTATCACTGATGGAATTTAGTTCTTCTATTTTATTTTCAATTAAATTAGCTGGTTTTTCAGGTTTGTCATTAAAAAAAGTAACGATAAAATTTACCAAAACTCCAGCTATAAGTGCAATTAGTGCACTTATAATTTTAGAGAATACTGGGTCAGATATTAGCCCTTTTAGTTTACTATTAAAATTTTTATTTTCCTTTCCCATTGCTTTGCCAATTGTAATAAATTGAAAACTACTTTTGATTATCTGGAATATTATTTTCAGCCTTTTTAACGAAAACTTCGGGATGTTCTTTATCTAAAAACTTCTTAAAATCACGAATAGTCTCAATTTCAATGTATCCAAATTCTCGTTCTGAAGCCAATAGAGGTTCCCCTTTTTCAAGTTTATTTTGTAATTCGCTTAACATCCATGAACAAGTCTGTAAAAAAATATTTCTTGGTTCTTTATTCTCATTCTCAGATTTACTTTCCATAATATTCAACTTAGCAACTGTCTGAGATGACTTATCTAATTCTTGAATTCTAGATAATATTCCTGTATGACTGAAATCACATCCTTGAATATTATGAGCAAACTCATTCCTGATTTTTCTTATCAAATTCAAGTCTCTAACAAATCTATCACTCAGAATGCCTAAACGATAACACATAATAATCTTTGAACTTAATGATGAAAGTGGAGCATTTGGTCCATCAAATAGTTCATCAGTAGAATTTGGGTTTGACACAAAAAAACTGATTAAAATATTCTTTATCGCAGCATCAAACAAAGATGTTGCGAAAATTGCAGCACCTCTATCCGTTTCTTTCTCAAATTCCTCCTTTAAAACATCATTCCAATAATCCCTTGCTCTTAAAATATCCTTGGAGGAACTGACTTTTTTATCTGTTTTCTTTGTCATAGTTAAAGGTTATGTTCTCTCTGCTCTTAAATTACAGCCAACGGCCGGCTGTATACAGCGTAGCCATAATTGCGTTACTGGTATCTTTTAATTAGCTGCTTAAGTTCTTGCGAGCATCTACACTAACTAAAAG
>NZ_JBNGOY010000101.1:0-4275 GCF_050589805.1 Carboxylicivirga fragile
AATTCAAGATTTATACTCTTTTTAACTTTTGGATAGTAAACAATAATTAACTATTCTTGTAATAAGAATTGGGAAATTCTGATTTCTTTCAACCTAACCTAAGCCCTCCGAAAGAACTCAACATAGTTGTATCTATAAGCAACGAAACTTGAAATTGAGAAAAGAATAACGGAACCTTCAGTTCTGTAGGTATGCTATTTCTGCATGCTCTAAACTAACATACATTTTTTATTAAAAATGGCAGCTCTAACTTTTGTTTGAGCACAACATTAGAACTGCCTTAACACATCCTTAAAAAAGAAAGGAGGTATAGTGACAAAGATATTAAAGCAATTTATATTTTGATATTACTATTCTAGGAATTTGTAATGTGATTTTTGAAAAAAAAGAAATACTAAAACATTAAAAAAATTAAAATGAAAAAAATAGCAATTTATCTTTCAATTTTATTTGTCATTGGATTATCACTTGGCGGAAATGCAAATGCATCAGGGCATGATATTATTACAGAAGTTGATGATAATAGCCAAGGCGGAGGTGGGTGTGTAAGAACAACAACCTGCGACGACGGGATGTGTGTTGTTAGCTGTGCTAAGAACCGTTTTTTAGCACGAGGATGTAAATATAATGATGCCTTTGTTTGCACGGTTCAAAAAGTAGATGTTAATATTGGACTTTAAAAACTCTTAATAAAATGGAAGAAATCATCGCCAATGAAGGATGATATCAATAATAAAAAAATGATTATGAAAAAAATAGCAATTTATCTTTCAATTTTATTTGTCATTGGATTATCACTTGGCGGAAATGCAAATGCATCAGGCCATGATATTATTACAGAAGTTGATGATAATAGCCAAGGTGGTGGTGGAGATTGTGCAATCTCAGTTACGATTAATGGTGATTTGGCTGTCGCTTTACATGCAAAAGAAAGATTTCTAGCTAGAGGTTGTAAAAAGGCATGTAACCATACTTGTTCCGTTATTCGTTCAGACTATAATCTATAATTACCAAAGGCAGCTTCTTCAATTATCTTTTTAATAAGTTATTTTGTAGAAGCTTCCTTTAATTCTTGGATATTAATTTAGATCAAACCTTATAATCCACATTGTTAATAATCGACTTATTAAATCAAAGATAAAATTAGACTTATAATGATAAAATACATTTATATAATCTTCACTATTGCATTAGTAAGTTGCAAGCCACATACATCCATTGGTAAGGTGGATATTGAAATTGATCCTGACGTTTCTAAAAAAGTACTATTAACCGATCTTTTTAGTGATATTGATGTTAAAGAGATCAAATGCTCAGATAGTTTGTTTTTTGGCAATATTGACTTTATTAAATCTTATGGATCATATATTTTTCTACAAGACCAATTTCAAACCAAATCAATAACAGTAATAAATACGTTAAATAACAATACATATCAACTAAAAAAAAGAGGGAAAGGTCCCGGTGAATACCTAAATCTCGATGCTTTTACTTTTGATGAGGACAATCAACTAATCTATTTATATGAAAGAGGAATCGGCTTTAATATTTACAATTTTCCTGATTTTAAACATATAAAAAGGATACGATATAATGAGTACTTAATGAACATTGAGCTGTTAGAAGAAGAAATGTTGATATTATCTGAAAAGAATACTAAAGAAGGCTTCTATGAAGGAGTCCAATTACTAAACATTGAAAACCTAAATCAAAGTTCTTTTAACTTGCCAAATCATTCTGCGACAATAGAACTATCTTATCCTAATACTATTACAAAAAATGTAGATTCTTTGTATTATGCCTCAGCTGGATATCTAAACAAGATATTTATGTTTTCTGGTAAGAAAGTTAAAGAAAAATATTCAATTAGTTTTGGTGAGTATAACATTCCAGAAGAATATTGGATATACGATGAAGCAAATAAATTTGAGGAAATTTTTGCAATTAAAGAATGCGCAACCTGGATACATAATTTTATCGATGCAAGCAATTATATATCCTTTTGCTATATCTTCAACAACCCAAGTAACAAACATTTTGTATATCATAATTTAGAGAAAAATATATCGCAAAATATTTCAGAGTTTGTTTTAGATGAAAAGGGAAATTCAATAGGCATGCCAATTGGTACTTATAAGAATAAGAGTGTCTTCCTTATATACCCAGAAGAGATTAGCGAAATTCTCCCTAACCTATTAATTGAAAACAAATTAAGAAATCATCTAGAGAATTGTTTAGAAAATAATAATCCAGCTCTTTTGTTATGCGAAATTTAAACGTTAGAACTTTTCAAGTAATATCTTTTCTTACTATTACTGCACTTGCAATCGTAATTTTATACAACAAAAATAAAATTGATAGCTTAACTAATTCAAATAACGAACTTTCGCAAAAAAATAAAATTAATTTTAGTATACTAGAAGAGCAGTTCGCTATTCAAGAGATCAATGCTATTATACATAGTAAAGGAATTGAAAATATTAATCTAACTTCGCGAGAAGGAGAAAAATATTTTCTTTTTAATATTGACTTATACAATAAGCATGTTGTATTCTTTGATGCTGAAATGTGTTCAATATGCATAGATAAAGAATTCGAAAATTTAGAAATATTAGCAGACATGTTTGGTAAAGAAAACATAGTTATAATAATGTCTGGATTTAAGAAGCAATATGTGTTCAGGGATAGGAAGTTATACGGCTGGAAAAACTTATTTCATACGTCTGAAGAGCTCTACACAATGGGGCACTTGAGTAACTCTCCAATATTCTCATATTTCAATACAATGAATAATATAATGTTCTTGTCTTGTATGTCGAAGACTCACAATCGTACATTTCACACTTATTTAAAGTTATCAAATGAATTCAAGAATTAAACACATACTAATTATTGGATTACTATTTAATTGCATCTGGGCCTATACTCAGACCAGAGAAATTAGTGGCCGGATTTGGAATTCAGAAGAAAATTTGCCTATTAAATATGCTGCGATTCTTGATATATCAGAGAACAAGGCTGGAACAACTACTAATGCTTCTAGGAACTTCTCCATCACAATAAATGAAAATATTGTTTCATTATATATTTCAGCATTGGGTTTTCGTGATACAATCGTAACAATTGGAAATAATTCTTACGTTTCTATCTCTTTATGTAAAAAAAGGTATGAGTTAGGAGAAGTTAAGGTACATGGCAGTAAATTAGATAAATATCATATTGGCTCTAAAAGTTTACCAATAAAGACAAAAAACGATAATAAAATTGGTTTTCCGTTTAAGAATGCCGGATTTAGTCATGGGCTTTATGTTAGGGGCAATAAAAAAACTAGAAATAGTTTGGTAAAATCTATTTCCTTTTTTGTTGCTGACATCGGTCCTTTAGGAGGTGAGTTTCTAGTTCATTTTTTAAAACCAATGGAAAAGATGAGCCCTAATAAATATATTTTTAGCAAAAATCTCAAATACTTTAGTACATCTCAAATTGTAATCAAGGCCAATAAAAGAGGTTGGAATACTTTTAATGTACTCGACAATGATATTGTATTACCAGAACAAGATTTTCTTATGATTTTAACACCTATTGAGATGGGGCCGAGTTATGTATGGAATGATAAAAATGGAGAATGGTATAGTTCAGTATTTGCAGTTTATGATAAAAAGCGAATGCAAAATATTAAATGGATTGTGAAAGAGTACAATAAACTTTGTTATATAGATGTAAAAGGGGTTGATAATTATATACCAGCATTTGTTATAGAGGTTCTTAAATAGTGCACTAACCATGTTATATAATAAAAATAATCATTTTTATTATTTGTTTCACTTCTGTAAAGTTTCACTCGACAATAACACACTTATTAAACAAACAAATTAAAAAATCTAACATAAGTGTTGAAGTCACAAAATAACACAATCATGAAGCATTTATTTATTGTTGGAGGTTTGGTAGGTATTACGGCTTTTTTTATTAGCTGTAGTACTTCAGGAAAGAATGATTCGAATGATGCTAAGAAATTGTATGTAGAGAAAAGAACGACTGAGGTAATTGTGAAGTTAGTGCAAACGAATCTATTCACACAAGAACTTCATAGTAATGGTCAGCTCTCTGCAAAGGAGAAGGCGCTTATTCCTTTTAAAGTACAAGAACAAATTATTGACCTAAAAGTCAATAATGGACAGCGTGTGAAGAAAGGCCAAGTGCTGGCTCAGGTTGAGTCCTTTCAATATAAAAAAACATTAAGAGACTGTAGGGATCAGTTCGAGAAAGCACGTA
>NZ_JBNGOY010000102.1:0-4259 GCF_050589805.1 Carboxylicivirga fragile
GGGGCGCCCCTCCCTTCTTATCAAACAATCAGAGCTATGTTAGGCTCAACATAGTGCCATTAGTTGCTTGATGTTTGCACTTCAATGGCGCTTAGCAACTGTATATTATTAATGTCGGTATAATCATACTGGTAGAATCCACCTTCTCCAATCATCAATAGTGTATTCCCTAATGGAATTACGTCAATGGCGTTAATGTTCTCGAAACGTTTTAGCTGATTTTGTAGGCTCATAATCTCTGGCTGAGTTGCATCAAATACGCGCAAACCGTCGTCGCCATCGCACACGAATAAATAATCACCATCTATACCTAGACCATGTGGATTGGTTAAGGCGACTGTATTCTTGAGTATCGGTGTTTGAAGATTACGGATATCAATCACATCCAACTGATTTGTTACGCGGCCGCATACATCATTGGAATGCAGCGTTACAAAAGCATAATCATCATTAACAACAACCGGATCACAAGCGGTCAGGTGCGAATAGGAAGAAATAAACACGGGCTCTGCACCATTGCTTAAATCAAATATTTGCATGCCATTCTGCCCACCAATAAATAATACATCATCTTTCGTAAACAATGTCTCAGCAACACCATTGGAATAAAAGCTATTTTTAACTACTGGCGAGGCTGGATCTGCAATGTCAAAAACATCGATCTCCCATTGCTGATCAATCACGTACAAGTAGTTTTTATTCAACATGAAGCGCGCCATGGAACCAGCAATTCCTGCACCCGGTGATCCGCCAACATCAGCAGCTTTACTCGAATTTAACATCGCATAATCGAAGCCCTCAAAAAATGGATATGGATTATAAATGTCATCAACTACTTCTTCTCTCACTTCGATTTGATTCCAGTTTACAACTACACCTTTGTTTTTATCTATGTCACCGATTCGGTAATCATTTTTAGTTGGAGGTAGATTGTAACGAAAAACATCCTTTAGGCGGTGTTTTTCCACTATGTTGTCAAGCGAGCTTACATCAATCGCAACCAGATCAACGTAACTATCAGCATACAATAAGCTGCCTTTGATCGCAATATCAACGTTTCCGGGTATTTCAATAAATGTTTTATAAACAGGAGATGATGGATTACTGTTGTCATAGACATGAACGCCTTTCATTATTTCGTTGATAAAAATATAATTATCCTTGAAATAGATTTTACCTGGCACCTCTAATGGTACCTCTTCAGTAATTTTCACACTCTTTCGCAGATCTTCATAAGTCATATACACAGGTGCATTAACTTGATACTCTTCAAAGTTTTTATCCTGACATGCAAATAAACCTATTAGGCTTGCAATTAAAAGTAAAGTAAGATTCTTCATAGGGTAATAATTGGTTTCTAAACAATAAGTAGATGACAGATATAGAAATTGGTTGCTTTACGCTAAAGTTTAAAATGGCTAATACAAAGAATGAATTCCCAATTTTCCAATCACTCTGCTTATCTTTACAGCCTTTAAATATTTCAATGAATAACTCCAGCTTGTACATCGACATTATTTTGCCAGTGCCCTTGGCTCGCCTTTTTACCTACTCGGTGCCAGAGGAAATGAGTAAGCATATTGCAGTGGGGCAACGTGTTGTTGTGCCCTTTGGTAAGAAGAAGGTGTATTCGGGTATCGTCTATAAAATTCATAACAACAAGCCTGAAGAATACGAAACAAAGGACATTACCTCCATATTAGATTCAGAAGCCATCGTGAACCAGAGTCAAATTAAATTTTGGGAATGGTTGGCTGAATATTATCAATGTACACTGGGCGAAATATATAAAGCGGCATTGCCATCGGGACTAAAGATGGAAAGCGAAACCAATGTAATTTATAATGCTGAATTCGTAGCGAATGGGCAGTTATCGGCGTCCGAAGGAAAAGTACTGGATATTGTAGCGAGTAAAAAAACCTGCACAATAAATGAGATAAACCAATTGAGCGGGCTTAAAAGCTGCCTACCTGTTATCAAAAAACTACTCGAACGCAATGCCCTGTTTGTAAGCGAACGATTGAAAGATAGCTATAAAGTAAAAACCGAAAAGCGACTTACACTAAATGCAGAATGCCGAAGTGAAGAAGCGCTACAAGCGGCTTTTGATCGTCTGTCAAGGGCTCCCAAACAATTAGAAGCATTAATGAGTTTTCTGAGCTTGGCCGGAGGCGTTCAGAAAGCAAGTAAAGGAGAATCGGTTCAGCGGCAAGCACTAATAAAAAAAACCAATGCGGCAGCATCGGTACTAAAAGAACTTGTAGAGAAGAAGATTCTGACAGAAAGTGAACACAGTATCGACAGGCTCGACCTTAGTGATTCAGAAAACAGCATAGCCAGTCCGCTAACACCTGCTCAGCAAACTGCCTTTTCCGAAATAAACACGTCGTTTGAAACAAAGGACGTTGTTTTATTACATGGTGTAACATCAGGTGGGAAAACCGAAATATATATCCATTTAATTGAAGCCCAATTAAAGAAAGGTAAACAAGTGCTTTACCTATTACCCGAGATTGCCTTAACCACTCAAATAACCAAACGACTCAAGAAACATTTTGGTAATATACTTGGTATCTACCACAGTAAGTTTGCCGATGCCGAGCGCGTTGAGGTTTGGCAGAATTTACAAGCCAAACGTAACTATCAGATAATTGTTGGCGTGCGTTCTTCCGTTTTTTTGCCATTTGAAAATCTAGGTTTAATAATAGTGGATGAGGAACACGAAAACACCTACAAACAATTTGATCCTGCGCCCCGTTATCACGCCAGAGATGCATCCATTGTATTGGCTCATATGCATGGGGCGAAAACGATTCTGGGTACCGCCACGCCATCCATCGAATCGTATTACAACGCGCAACAAGGTAAGTTTGGCTTGGTTGAACTGACGCAACGTTACGAAGGCATTCAGATGCCACAGATTGTAGCCGTTGACACCAGAGAAGCACGCCGTAAGAAACTAATGAAATCCACTTTCTCGCCCCAGTTGGTTGAGCAAATGGACGAAGCATTGAAAAATGGTAAGCAAATAATACTATTTCAGAATCGCCGCGGGTTTAGTCCATTTATTGAATGTGGGCAATGCGCGTGGGTGGCTAAATGTGTGAATTGCGATGTGAGTATGACCTATCATAAACATTATCACCAACTGATATGTCATTACTGCAATCATACCGAGAAGCTCCCTGATATATGTCCGGCTTGTCATAATCCGGCCATCGAAACACGTGGCTTTGGTACCGAAAAAATAGAGGAAGAAATCAAACTTATCTATCCCGACAACAAAGTAGCTCGGATGGATTTGGATACCACTCGTAGCAAATCGGCCTATGACAAAATAATTGGGCGATTTGAGGATGGTAAAATTGATATTCTTATAGGCACACAAATGATTTCGAAAGGGCTCGATTTCGAGAATGTGTCGTTGGTAGGTATATTAAATGCCGACAATATGTTGAATTACCCTGACTTCAGAGCCTTTGAAAGGAGTTTTCAATTGATGACACAGGTAAGTGGACGTGCTGGCCGAAAACATCAACAAGGTTTGGTGGTATTGCAAACATCCAATACGCAACATCCTGTTGTTATGGATGTAATCAATAATAATTTCATTAATCATTACAATGGGCAAATAGAAGAAAGGGCTGCTTTTAAGTATCCACCATTTTATCGCCTTATCAACATTACCATTAAACACAAAGATCAAACAAAGTGTAACAGAGCGTCTGCTATTTTGGCCAATCAACTGATGCACATGCTTGGTAATCGGGTATTAGGTCCACAAGCGCCGGTAATAAACCGTATTCAGAATTTATTCATTAAAAAGATTCTATTGAAATTGGAGAAAAAGGCCTCTCCGGCAAGAGTGAAGTCAATTATTCGGGAAGCCATCAATTCAATCGTCTCGCAGCAAGAGTATCGATCAGTCATCTTTCAAATTGATGTTGATCCGGTTTAAATGGGTGTTAGGTACTAGGGATTAGATACTAGGTGTTAGGGATTAGGGATTAGGTGTTGATTCACGATAGATAAAAATCTAATAAGCGTTTTATTTTTTACTTCTAAAACCATAAACGTTAAACCTGAATTATTCATTAGGAATCATTTTTTTATGATGAACTAATGGATCCATGAAGGTTAACTCCGTCACGATAATTATCGTGATAGAAAATCACCATTTTGGTATTTTCACCAAATGGATGATTTGCTTTATCGTTATGCATTTAGGCTATTTTTTATTATTCGAATGCATAGTTTGG
>NZ_JBNGOY010000103.1:0-4187 GCF_050589805.1 Carboxylicivirga fragile
TTTTAGTTAATGCGAGACATTCCAACATCAGGTAGAATCCATGGACAATTCTCACCATTCTAAGAGTTCTTCCAGTTGTGAGGTAAAAGATCTGCCAAATCTAATGAATAGTCATTGTTGTAAATAGGTATCTTCGATAATACATCGGTTAACCATTCTCTTGGATTCACATCAGCTGCTTTACAGCAACCAAGTAAAGAGTAAATAACTGCTGCATTTTCGGCGGCATCATGATTTCCGCAAAACAGATAATTTTTGCGACCTAAAGCCAGTGGTCTGATGGCATTTTCTGCCAGGTTATTGTCTATTTTATAGCGACCATCTAAGTGGTATCGTGATAAGCGGTGGAAGATGTTGTAAGTATATGATAATGCCCTGCCCATTCTGCTTTTGGGCAATACCTTGGGGTAAAACTTTACAATCCACTTTTCAAACGCTACCATTATCGGATATACCAGACGATGGCGTAGTTCAGCTCTTTGCTTATCATCTAAGCCCTGTTCGTCAGCCATGGTTTCTACCTGATAAAGTTTTGCTATTTGTGCCAATGCATACTCAGCTCCGGCTTTGTCTTCACCAAGGCTTTCTTCAAATTTACGGCGTGCATGCGCCCAGCACCCCAATAACAGAACGCCTTTCTTTTGCTCATAAATAGAATAGGCCTCATACCCATCTGTTTGGATGGCTCCTTGAAAACCCTGCAGTAGTTCAACCACTACTTTTTGCGCCCGCGAGCCTTTGTCGTAATGAAAGTAAACCAGGGGTTTCATTACCGATCGTACCATCCACAGGTAAGCTTTTACTGTTTTATGCTTTTCATTGTTTACAACTGGTATGGTACTTTCATCCACCTGTATGTAATCCGATTCTTTTACAAGTTCCTGTAAGCGGAAGTATAAAGCACGAAGCAAATCACAACTGCCCTGAAACCAACCCTTGATTGTTGAAGCCGACAAGCTGACACCAATTTGCTTCAACATGCTTATCTGACGGTAAAATGGTAAGTGGTAAAAGTATTTGTTGATTAATAGCTCAGCTAAAAGCGATGCGCCAGCATTACTGCGGGGCAATGGCAAAGGAGGAAGAGATGCAATTTGCACGGTAGCTACTTCCTGTTCTTTATAGTTCTCTTTAATAGCATATTTAGGGCGAATAATTTGACGTACGTACAGCTCTCCTGGTTTATGCTCCAATACTTCTGTTACTTCCTCGCCAATACGTACCCAACTATCTTCAAGCCCCTTTGGTTCGATGACTTCTTTTTCACGGCGAAGTTCTTCTGGCAGGGGTAAACGTACCGGTTTCTTTTTCTTAGTATGAGGGCGTTGACGCTTGTAATCCTGCAGTTCTTTATCGACTTCTTTAATCATCTCCTCTTCCTGTGGCAGCACATCCAGCCCGTCAAAGTCTATTTTGCGTTGGTTGGGATCGGAAGGAATAAAGCGTTCACTGGAGGCTTTCCAGAACCGGCGGCGAAACCAAGCCAGCTGGTCTGTTAGTTTATTAAGTTGCTCTGCTTGTTTTTGGATCACCTCTTCCTTTTTATGAAGAAGTGCTTCCTGCTCCTTATTTTGAGCCTTAAGAGCCTCCACATAACCATCATCTGCCTAGCGCAAGCGCGAGAGCTCACAGTACATCTCGTCACGCTCTTGGAGTAACTTTTGAATCAGTGCATCGTTATCTGAAATTTGGCTCATTTATCCCCTTGTGATTATGTGCTTGAAGATACTAAAATCAAGGGGCACAGCCAAAAATAAGCCATGGATTTCAGATGTTTTTTCGACGTTTCTTTAATCTTTTTTGTATGGGTTTTACATTGCTTACAATCGCCATTAAATCTTGCCACCCTATGGGGCGGGATAAGACCGCCTCATCGAATGTTGGCAGTTTAAAAACACCGTTCTCGAGCTTCTTGTGGTAGATGACTAAACCACCATGCTCCAGATGTAATATTTTCATAATGGTCAGGTTGCGATTAACAAAGATAAATACCTCACCATCCTGTACATTGCGCTTCATTACTGATGAAACAATACCACTAAGCGTATAAAAGCTCTTACGCATATCAACCGGAGCTGGATAAAGGAAGTATTGAAGCTTCCCATGTAAATGAAACATAGGCTACAATCAATACAGGTGAACAATCGTTTTTAACAATGTGGCATCAACATGTCCTATGAGATGTAGCTTAGTGCCATTGGGGAAAGTGAACTCCAATTCATTCGCTTCATCTTCACACTTTTCTTGATTAGCTGAAAGAACAGGATGATCAGCTGATTTAATCAATGACTGTTGTTCCATCACTAAAGGAACAAACTCATTAGGAACCTCTTTTTCTTTTAAAAGCTTTTGCCAACGGTAAAATGTAGATACTGCAAAATCTTGATTGGTACAAAAATCCCGAACCGTTAATCCTGATGATAAATATTCTTCATAAAGCTCCCGAAAGCTCGATTCAATTATACGCATAGTTTTTGCTTCAAAACTTGAAAGTAGGCAATATGTATCAGGCCGAATGGTTACTCACAAAGTGCTGAAGAATCATGCTCCGTGTCATATTCAAATAAATACACACCATTTTCAGAGTCATAAATCATTAATCGTTTTACCTCTGATTCTTCTTGTTTTATATTGGCTGTTAGTCTCATTTTTTTTAATTACCCACAACGGGAGTTTGTGTAAAAACCCATTTGTTTCAGATAAAGTTATCAATTATGTTGTATTTGTCCTATATCGGGCCTTATGATGGGGCCTTTTTATGATTTTTGAACTTCCCAACTTTGAAATTTTAGGTCCTCAAATAGGCTCAAAATTACTCTCATTTGACGGTTAAAGTTGGATGCATGCTTTTTCAGCATATCGATTAATTTTTTTGCACCAATAATGCTGATACTACGACTAATGTTATAGCTGATAAACAATAGTCCGACTTCTCCCAGTACCTTTTCGTTGCCTCTAAGTAGCGTATGTGTAAAGCCTCGTTGCCGCTTAAAAGTGCCAAACATATGCTCGGTTATTTGCTGACGCTGGCGATAATACTCCGGGTTGGAATTGACCCGTTGGTTGTTTAGTTCTATGTCGTAGGCATATTCGCTTCGATCAATGTTTCGTCCGTTAACCTTGCTTTTAGTATATAGTTGCCGCGAGGTACAAGTTTTACAGTCTTTGGTCGTATAGCGTTTAAACAGGGTATCATTCTGCTTTCTTCGTCGCTTGTCCGAGCGTTTGTACCATTTACCATTACTGCATAGAATACTGCCACTGGGACAAGTATAGTAGTCATGCTTAGCATCGTAAATAAATGCTGAAACCGGATATACTCCTGTGTCTCTTGCCGACCGATCTTTGGGAGAAACATAGCTGATAATGCCATGTGAGTTGCACTGATGCAACTGTTCGCCTGTATGGTACCCTTTATCTGCCAATACACTTAGCTCTTCTACATTCAACAATTCTTTAGAAGCAATCGCCATGGGCGCCAAAGCATGTGTGTCATTAACGTCTCCGGTATCAAATTCAACCATCAGCTTGTGTTTGGCATCGGAGGAAGCCTGAATATTATATCCAACTCGTACTGAGTTGCGCTGGAACATTACAGCCTTGGCATCAGGATCGGTTGTTGACACCTGATCTTCTCCTAGCTCATCCAGTTGCTTCTTTATCTGCTTGTACTTGTTTTTTTTAGCTTCGCGCTCTTTTATCTTGTTGGCTAAGATTTCTTTCTCTTCGGTTTTATCAGCCTGTTCTAACTGCGCCTCATATTCCGCTATTTTATTGTCAATGTATTCGATATGCTGTTTTAGCTTCTTGTCGTTAAAATTGTTCTTTAAGGAGTTACTGCCTCGTATTTTAAACGAATCAATAGCAATGGATTCACCTTCAATCAGCTTCCATTCTTTTAGCAGACATACAAAGCGCCGAAACACTTCCCTGAAAGCCTTTGTATGGTTCTTTCTAAAATCGGCGATTGTTTTATACTTGGGGCGTAAACCCGATAGCAACCACATTGCTTCTATGTTTGTTTGAGCTTCCCGTTCTAACTTTCGTGAAGTACGAATGCCGAAGCGGTATCCATACAAATAGAGTTTCATTAATTGTAAGCTTCCCCAAAAACTGGACAGTTTAAGAGTAGACAAAAAAGTTTTAATTTTGAACTGTATTTATGAAACGAAAGACATTTACCCCAC
>NZ_JBNGOY010000104.1:0-3751 GCF_050589805.1 Carboxylicivirga fragile
CGAGATAGTTCACCTCAACTCTTCTGGTTTTCAGAAATTAATCTAAAATTTAAGAATAATATTAGAATTGCTAATCTAATAGCGTAGTCGAGATGGGTAGTATTTGATGATAAATCAATAGATAGGCATCTCGGCTATGCTCGATGAACGGGTATAAATATAGTATGTTCCAAAAGAGAAATATAGAAACTACAAAATAGTCTCAATAATTTCAGCAGGACGGCCAATGACAGCTTTGTCGCCATTGATGATAATTGGGCGCTCAATCAAGCGAGGGTATTCAAGCATAGCTAGTATCCATTCTTCATCACTTAGCTCTTTGTCCTTAAATTCTTCCTTGAAAATATCCTCATTGGTACGGATAATATCCATTGGTCGTTTGCCCAATTTCACAAGTATATCCGTTAGTTGATCAGGTGTCAACGCTTCGTCGAGGTATTTGCAAACTTCAACTTCAACACCTTTATCTTCTAATAATTTTAATCCGGCTCTACTCTTCGAGCACCTTGGGTTATGTAATATAGTAACCATGTTTTTTGTTTTTAATTAAATACTTCGTTTGCGCCAAATTCCATTAAATAGGCTTTGATAAAACCATCAAGATCGCCATCAAGTACGGCTTGTACATTCGATGTTTCATGATTGGTTCTGACATCCTTAACCAGTTTGTATGGTTGAAGCACGTATGAGCGAATCTGCGAACCCCACTCGATTTTTTTCTTTTGTGATTCAATTTTGTTCTGCTCTTGCATTTTCTTGCGCAACTCAATTTCGTAAAGCTGTGACTTAAGCAAGCGCATGGCATTTTCTTTGTTGCCAAGCTGCGAACGGGATTCGGTATTTTCAATCACAATGCCCGAAGGTTCATGACGCAGGCGAACACCTGTCTCTACCTTATTCACATTTTGTCCACCAGCACCACCTGATCGGAAAGTTTCCCAAATAACTTCATTTGGATTTACTTCTATTTCGATGGAATCGTCAATTAGAGGTATCACAAATACCGATGTGAAAGAGGTCATGCGTTTGTTGGCAGCATTAAAAGGCGAAAGACGCACCAATCGATGCACACCATTTTCACTCTTCAAATAGCCATAGGCAAAATCACCTTCAAACTGGATGGTTACTGACTTAACACCAGCTTCGTCACCAGGTTGATAATGCACTTCTTTAACTTTATAGTTGTGCGATTCGCCCCAGCGGATGTACATGCGCATCAGCATTTCGGCCCAGTCCTGACTTTCGGTTCCGCCGGCACCAGCATTTATTTTTAGCACGGCTCCCATCTTATCCTCATCGCGGCGAAGCATGTTTTTAAGTTCCAGCTTTTCGATAAGATCGATGCATAACTTATGTTGCTCCTCTACATCGGTAACTTCTGCATCTCCTGCTTTCTGAAAATCAAATAATATTTGAAGATCATCTACGGCTGACTTCACCTCCTCGTAATCGTTTACCCAGCTTTTGAGGCCTCGCAATTTCCGCATTTGCAACTCGGCCTTGGCGGCATCGTTCCAAAAATCAGGGGCCTGCGACCGTAGTTCTTCTTCTTCTATCTCAACTTTTTTACGGTCGATGTCAAAGATACCTCCTTAACGCTAGCTCGCGTCCACTGAGGTCTTTAAGTATGTCTTGTGTAATCATTGTATTTGTTAATTTATTGCAAAGGTATAAAAAAACCAGTGGTAAATACTTTAAGCGAATGAATGTTCGGAGATGGGTTTCCAGCCTCAGCAACGTAGCTTGGGCCCCTCTTGTCGAAGTTGATGAAAAGACAGAAGGTTGTTTGACCGAAGGGAGTTCATTCTGTCTCATCAACAAGATATAGAGGGTAAGTGAGTGCTGCAGCTGGCGGGTTTCTTTGTTTACTTTCTTCAGCTGAAGGAAGAAAGTAAAAGCCCTTGCGGCTTTAGCAAAGGACTGAAATTAAACTTCGAACTTATTGAAATACCTTAAGTGTTAGTGTACGTTCGAGATAAAAACGACTCTCTAATTAGTGTTGCGGCAAATGATTAATACCCGCTAGGGTAGAGGCCTTTGTTCATGTCTTTGCAATAGCGCGATATGTAGTTGTAGGCTTTAAAGTTGCCGAGTTCGCCGGCTTTATTCCAGTCTTGGCAAGCTTCTTTTTTTAGGCCAATGTTATAATTGGCAATGCCGCGATTGAAATAGGCATGTGTATCGTTTTTATCTTTTTCAATGGCTTTGTCAAAATCGCTTATGGCGCCCAGCATGTCCTCTTTTTCCGATTTTATGATGCCACGAAGCGTGAAGATACCCGCATAGCTCGGATCCAAATAGATGGTTTGATTAATATCGTCTAAGGTGGCCTCCCTGTCGGCTGAGTGTTGCATGCGTAGGCGAGCACGTTCGTAAAATGCACCTGCTTCAAGTGAGTCGTGCAAAACAGCTTCGGAAAGTTGTCGATAGGCGGTACGGATGTTTTTACTGTTGGCAAGTTTCAACATGGTCATTCGAACAATGGCAGGCGCAAATGTAGGCTGACGACTATTGCATAACTCGAAATTGATAAGGGCTTCTCTTTTCTCATTTTTCTCGAGCAGGAATAAACCTTGGAAATAAAACTGAAGAAAATAATCAGCATCTAATTCGTAACATTTGCTTAGGTCGGCTCGGCTGCCAACGTTATTTTTGTATTTATGTCTGGCGTAAGCTCTAATGCTGTAGGCCTCTGCATTGGAGGGGTCTTCCTTTATATAGCGACTAATGATGCGCGCCGATTCCACAAAATTCTCTGTTATAATGTGACTGATGCTTCTGCTTTTTTCGGCTCCAAGTAAAAGTTTTTTGTTCTCTAAGTTGGGAACATCTCTTAGGCGTGTATTGATGTCGATCCAGTTACTGTCGTTCAGTAGGTAGGTATTATATACAATTTGTTGGTTCGATTCAACTACCGATTTAACAATACCAAAAACCTCGCCTCGGTAATTGATGGCTGGTGCTCCATTGCTCTTGGGGCTGATCATGCCATTGATAATACCAGTGCGCGATATGAAAGGAAAATAAGCAATTTCTTTGACGGTAATCAGATCCGATCCATCAGCGGAATCATCCAAATGGTTAAATACAAGCGCCTCTTCTTCTACGCGGTACGATTGTTTTGAAGGGATAAGGTATTCGAACTGTTTCTGACGGTTTTGCTCAACCTTTATCAATGCCAGGTTGGTATATGGATGAACGGACAATATGCGCTCAATCTTGTAATCGCGACCATTGCGTAAAATTATGGCAGCAGAATCGGCATTTTCAAATATGCTGGCACTGGTAATAGCAAGGCCATCAGGAGATATGAAAAAGCCCGAAGCCGTACCTTTTGAAGGTCCGTCTGTAATGTAGGAGCGCGTTTCAAAAATAGCCTTCTCCGACTTCTCAATAATATCGATTAAGCTCTGCCCCTTAGCCGAGATTAAATAAAAAGTAAATAAGAAAAAGAGTAAAGTTTTTCTCATGCGCAATCCTTTTAATTTGGTCCGCTCCAAAAGTAATAAAAAAGGTAAGAAGGAGATAGAATATAAAAGTTATGGACTAGTTTTTTTGTTTTGAATCATTCTAATCTAATAGAGTTTATTGGATGTTTATTTTGTTTAGTATAGCTTTATGTGTAATTGGTAAAAGTCTAATAGAAATTAATATATTTAATCACTATTAACCGACTAAAGTCGGGATTCATAAAATTCTCTTCTACAGCGCCCATTTATTGGGCGTTTGGTTTTTTATTTCAAATTAGACC
>NZ_JBNGOY010000105.1:0-3568 GCF_050589805.1 Carboxylicivirga fragile
TTTGAAGCAGGACAACATTCTATTAGTATTGATGGCTTGAGTAACTTTGATGCAACACGATCTGTTTACCTTGAGGATAAAGAAACAGGTGCAATGATTGACATGCGTAGCACAAATAGTTATACTTTTGAAACACAAAAGGGTGACTTCAACAATCGTTTAGTACTGCATTTTAAGAACAATAACGATACACCTACTGATATCGGAGAAATTAATAATGGGGGTGCTATTGCCTATGTTCAAAATAACAATACAATAATGGTAGAGTGCGATTGGGACTTTGCCGAAAAAACACTGGAGTTGTTTAATATCTCAGGGCAATTAACAACTCAAAAACAATTCAGAACCAACAAATACGAAATTGATGGTGACAATCTACCTGCAGGAATATACATTCTTAAATTAACATCAGAAAACAAGATATACACACAAAAGTTACTAATTAATTAATAGAAGTAAATACTATCGATATTCAGAGGGAATTCTTTAACTAGACTTCCCTTTTTTTTTATAAAAAAAAGAAATTAATGTATCCTTTTAACGGTAATAACGTTTAAACACTACTACCCAAATGTTAATCATCAATTGAGTAATACACATATTTAGCATCAATGAAAATTAAACATGTAATAAGCATAGCAATTTACGCATTGCTAACTCAACTTTCACTTGCCCAAACAACCATCTTTTTAAATGAAAATTTTGATGGTAAAAGTCGGGTTAATTTAGTAAGTGCTGGTTGGGAATTGCTAAGCAATAATAGTAAGGTAGAAGTTGAGAATGATGCCTTAAGATTGAAACAACAAGGTTGGTACCTGAGCCCATTGCTTAATGAGGTTGCCGCGAATTATGATCAGGTAGTTATTTCCTTTAAATATAAAAACCCTAGTATCACTTATAATTCTGCTGATAAACTTGAAGTTTATATTGGCGAAGATTATCAATGGGATGGGAATTTGGGAGATGAACAACGTTTAATACTTAATTCACCCGAAGCCAATAGCTGGCAGTTCTTCTCATATACCTTGGAGAATTGGTCTCATAATAATTTTCAATTATGTCTGAAATTTTTGAGTAATGGAGGAGAAGATATTTTTATAGATGATTTGTTAATACGTGGTATTAACATTACACCAGGTGCTAAACCCGGCATTAACATAGATGCAAGCAGTCGAGTTATCTTTGAAGGGGATGAAATTACCCTTTTTGATATGAGCACAGAGGCGCCTTCTTCCTTTTTATGGACAATTAGTGGAACCGAAGGAGTTGATTGGGATTTTATTAATAGCTCTACTGCCAGTTCTCAAAACCCGGAACTTGTATTTCACAATAAAGGATTCTATGACGTTTCACTTGAAGCAACAAATGCAAATGGGACTAGCTCATCGGTTTACTCGGGCTACATCACTGTTAGTTGTCCTGCCGGAGCCAATACTATAACTCAAGGGTACATCAGTAATGTTAGCATAGCAGAGGCAGGACTCAATAATGGAACAAGTAATTCATCTTATTCATCGTTTTTCGATTTAGAACTTGATTTAGACGCGTCAGCAGATTTTACACTTGATTTAGATTTAGAAGGCATTGATAGTGATTATTGGTGGGGCGCAAATGGAGGAAATTCCAGAAATGTAAGATGCTGGTTCGACTGGGACAGAAATGGTTATTACGACGATGGTTATTATGATTTAACAATCACTAATTCAGGTAGGAATTATTTTGGAGCTGCTACAATTTCACCACCTAGTACGCTTAGTCCAGGCTTAATAACATTTCGTATAAAACTGGCAAATCAAGCTGGAGATGTTGCTGATGCATGCGGAAATGTTTCCGTTGGCGAAGTTGAGGATTATGCAATCAATTTTTATAATGGACAGACCAATACATTTTTAGGCGATTGCATCTCATTTAATGGTGGATATGCCGAAGATGCCAATGGTATTGTTATTTCAGGCAGCACTGAATTTTCGATGGAATCATGGGTGTATGTTGCTAATGATATTGGCGATAGGGGATTTTTTGGCCAGAAAGACAATGTAACACTTGGTATTATAGGAGGACAATTGACATTGACAAGTGAAGCTGGTTCTGTTTCATGTCCGTGGGACTATTCCAGCCAATGGGTACATGTGGCGGCTACAGGAAATGCTTCATCTCTTAATTTATACCTTAATGGCGTTTTAAGTGCCACTGCATCCACAAGTGGAATCCATGTTAGTAATCCTGTAAATAGCTTTATGCTTGCTGACGGAATTCTACAAGATGTAGGTAATGGTAACCCCTTTATAGGAAGGTTTGACGAATTACGAATTTGGAACACATGCCGTACACAAACCGAAATTGAGCAGTATCTTTACCAAACTACACCAACGGCCAGTTCAGGTCTATCAGCCTATTACCAATTTAACGAAGGCGTTTTAGGAACAGAAATCATGGATTACGAAGGCAGTAATCACTTAACTCTTAATAAGGTCGCGGAGAACTATCTCAATTCATCACTTCCATACAAATGGTTAGGCTCAATTGATAACGATTGTGCTAACAGTAGTAATTGGAGCTGGAATGAAGCTGAGTTGCCAAGAGCCGCAAATAAAGGTTTGATAACATCCAATTCAAGTGTAGTTCTGAATACAGGAAGTAGTATGAGCATGGGCACTCTTGAACTAATGGAAGGAGCACATTTCACCATTGAATCGGGCGCAGACCTGACAATTAATGATGAGCTTATTATAAACAACAGTTCAACTAGTCCAGCTTCTTTTATAAACAATGGAACCACAAGCTCGGAAATAACTGTTAATTGGAATTATGATCTAAATCGATACTGGTACATTGGTCATTCTATTTCAGATGCAACAATAAATACATACTCGGCTACAGATGGCTATAAACTTTATGGATACAATGGAGCATGGAATAATCTAACAGGTGGCACGCTTGATTCAAATCCTTTAACTGGATATGCGATGGCGCTTAATGGTACCATGAGTCAAATATCATACACAGGAACACTTAATGATACGGATCTATCAAAAACACTCATAGATGGTTGGCAATTAATAGCAAATCCCTATCCTTCATA
This sequence comes from Carboxylicivirga fragile, assembly GCF_050589805.1. NCBI lineage: Bacteria > Pseudomonadati > Bacteroidota > Bacteroidia > Marinilabiliales > Marinilabiliaceae > Carboxylicivirga > Carboxylicivirga fragile. Next base: position 3,083 of record NZ_JBNGOY010000105.1, read on the forward strand.
TTATCAGCTTACCGAAGAAAATAAGGATAATATAAATGCAGACTTCTATCACACTACAGGTTCAGCCTATGTTCGTACCGGATCAACGCCTGAAAGTCGTTCTTTAGCGACCTTTAATGTATTGTCCGGCATAAGTACACCTTCTGATTTTGACGGAGTAATTGCACCAGGGCAGTGTTTCTGGGTTATGAAGGAAACAGCAGGTGATATACATATGAAAACCAGTAAACGTATTCATGAAACCGCATCGCTTAAGTCAGGAAAAATAGAAAAGGACATATTACGTCTTGAACTACAAAACCAGTATGCAGTGGCGGAAGCTGTAATTGCGATTAGCGATAATGGTCAGGAAGACATTAGCCGCCTAGATTCAAAAATACGAATGGAGAGTGGAAATAAACTTTCCTATATCTACTCTTTAAAATCAGATGCAAATACTGTTATTAATGTGTTACCATCAAGCATTATAAAATATGAAGTAGCACT
>NZ_JBNGOY010000106.1:0-3500 GCF_050589805.1 Carboxylicivirga fragile
TTAAGTATGGTTTTATCAGAATTGCTTGTGCTCTAAATAACCCAATAAACAACAATGACTTAGATAAATGTTTTAAACTTTTGTCATGTACTTAGTGAATATTTATATTTTGCAGTTCAGGATGGTGGTTGTTATAAGATGGATTTAAAAACTCATTTAATCAAAAAACTTCACCTGGATGAAAAGGTATTTCCTCTAACCTTTAGTATTGTTAAAAACGAAATATACCTGGGTACAGGTGACGGTTTATTTGTACTGAATAATAATGATAGGTTTATTAAAATACATGCAGAAATAACAGGGGATAATAATGTTTTTGCAATTAGTGTAGATAAACGGCAAAATATGTTTATCGGTACCAGAAAGGGTATTCTTAAACAACATGATGATAAGTTTATCGATGTTAGTGAATTGGTAACAGATAAGTATAACCTACTCCCGAAAAGAATATTCTGTTTGCATTATGATGCTGTTGAAGATTGCCTTTGGGCAGGTACCATTGCTGAAGGACTAATAAAAATTAATTTAAATAGAGATGGCGATATAGAAGAGGTGACAGAGTATCATACTTCTTTTAACAACGAAAAGTATATTCATAATAACTCTATTTGGTGCATTTATCAGGATGATAATCAGGATTTGTGGCTCGGCACAGATTTGGGTTTACTACATATGAAGAAAAATTCGGAAACATTTGAGTGGGTAGAGGTGAAGGGTATAGCCGATAAAAAAATAATGGGTATCAGAAAAGATCATCTTGGCCAGTTATGGTTAAACAACTCTCAAGGGATTATTTGTTTTAACCTCGCAACAAGGGGGATTACCCAGTTTTCTTATATAGATGGTTTACGAACAAATACCTTTACGGAAGCTATTGATATTGATGCGGATGGAACAATATATTTTGGAAGTATTGATGGGATATCAACGATAAACCCTAAGGATATAAAGAGTAGTAAAGTAGAATCTTTATTTTTAATTACTGATTTCCGAGTTCATAATAAAAGTGTAGAACCAGGAAAAGCCTATGGAGATAGAGTTATATTGAATAGGTCAATTAATGCAGTGGATACTATTTTAATTGATCATAAGCATAATAATTTCTTGTTTGAGTTTTCTGGCTCAAATTTTACGAAGAATTATTATAACGAATTTCGTTATAAACTGGTTGGATATGATAATAGGTGGATTAAAACTAATGAGAATCATCGTTTTGCTTCTTATTCCAACCTTAAGGCAGGAACCTATAGTTTCTTAGCGCACATTGCTAATTCGCAAGGTGTTTGGAATCAGGCGCCTAGGCAGATTATTGTCAAGGTGTTACCTCCACCATGGTTATCATCGCAAGCATATATTCTTTATTTCTTAATCATTACCGGTTTGGTAACCGGACTTTTGTATTTCTTGTATTATCGTCAAAAGATGAAACATCAGTTGGTGATGGATCAAATACAAATCAAACAGCAGGAGTCATTGAACGAAATGAAACTTACTTTTTTTACTGATGTAGCACATGAATTCAAAACACCATTGTCGCTCATATATGGACCTGTTAATGAATTGATTAACGGAGATATTATTGAGGATAAAAAACAACTCTGTCTTGATGTGATTTCAAGAAACACTAGGCGTATGATGTTTTTAGTGAGTCAGTTACTTGATTTTCGAAAGATTGAGAATGAAATTAACATCTTAAGGGTTGGTAAAGGTGACTTCAGTGAGTTTATTAAAAACTCAATGCAAGCCTTTATTTGGCAAGCAAAAAATAATCAAATAGCTTTTTCTCTTAATGTTCCAATAGAGATAATTTGTTATTTTGATCAGGATGTAATGGAAAAAGTACTTTTTAATATTGTTTCCAATGCTTTTAAGTATACGCCTAAACATGGTCATATTGATGTAAAGATTACTGCAAATAAAGTTGATAATCCTACTGAGTTGATTATATCAGTCAGGGATAGTGGTAAGGGGATTCCTGATAATGAAAAGAAAAAAATATTTGAGCGCTTTTTTCATGGGAAAGATCGTTTTTCTTCTGGAATAGGGTTACACTTGAGCTATTCACTTATTATGGCGCACAAAGGAAGCATAGTAGTAAATGATAGTAAATACGGTGGTGCTGAATTTGTTATTCAACTTCCTGTTCAAAAAGATGTTTTTGATCGTAATGAACTTGTAGAAAGTGTTGATGGTGACGTGAATATTCCAATTAATCAATCTAATGTGATTTTACCTACAGATTCTGATGATAAGCAAAATGATGTAGATAATATTTTAGTTGTTGAGGATGATAATGAGTTAAGAGCGTATTTAAGGAGTAGCTTGCAGGATAAATATAGGGTGACAGAAGCATCTAATGGTAAAGAAGGTGTTGATATGGCATTATCAATTTTGCCTGACATTATTATAACCGATATAATGATGCCCGAGATGGATGGCGTGGAAATGTGTCAGATCTTGCGTAAAAACAATAAAACATCTCATATACCCATCTTGATGCTAACAGCCAAGACAGATGAGCAATCTCAAAAGATTGGATTAAGGGCCGGAGCATGGGACTATATAAATAAGCCATTTGATACTACAGCATTGCTTCAAAAAATCCGTAATATCATTAATATCAGACAAGCATATAGAAAGCAATTACTAATGCAGGATATTGCAATTGAAGCACAGGTGCATTATACTTCATATGATCAGAAGTTTATAGCTAAAGCAAAGAAAGTAGTTGAGGATAATATTGACAATACTGAATTTAATCCTGATAGCTTTGCTCTTGTTGTTGGCTTGAGTCGTATGCAGCTTCATCGTAAGCTTAAGGCTTTGTCGGGTCAATCTATCACCACCTTTGTAAATTCAATTAAGGTGGGGCATGCTTCACAAATGTTTGATCAGGGCTGCGACAGAATTCAGGAAGCAATGGATGCTGTTGGTGTTAATAGTCATGCTCATTTTAATAGTATGTTTAAAAAGGTAAAAGGGATGACTGTCGCAGAATATATATTAAAGTCAAAGAAGAAAACAAAACTGTAATACCGATTGGCTTCTAAAATGCCGCATAATTTCGTTTCTCTAATTCTGCATCTTTAGAAGAAGATCGGCATTATACCATGCGACACTATTTCATTAAATTGGTATAAAAGCCTGTTCACAGTTAATATTACTTATCATTAATCCTTATGAATTAACTAATCTGATGGTTTTAGTTGATTTTTATTTATACTTTAATTCTTTGTTGGGAGCGATATTGATAAGGGAAAGAAAGAAAATAGACTTAACCTTAAATGCTAAATTAAGACCTGTCTTTTTATATTATCATACTTAATATTATATAACCTATATCGTCATGTTTGTCAAAAGCAATCAGTATAGGTATTAAAGAATTCGTTTGATATTTATGTGAGTATTTAGGCAATTTCAGAAGTAACAAGATTTTAAATAAAATTTAGAGGTTAATCATTTATGGTTAGCCTCTTTGTTTTTCATAATTATTAATGAGT
>NZ_JBNGOY010000107.1:0-2987 GCF_050589805.1 Carboxylicivirga fragile
TAACACATCGGCAAATCAAAATCATACCCACCATATCTATGGAGTAAACTATCATCATATCTATCTTGCGATAAAAAAGAATCCTAAAAAAGTTAACGGGTAATTAGTACTGCTCGGCTATGATGTTACCACCTTTACACCTGCAGCCTATCAACGTCATCGTCTCTAACGTCCCTTAATGGAAATCTCATCTTGAAGCAGGCTTCGTGCTTAGATGCTTTCAGCACTTATCCCTTCCACACTTAGCTACCCAGCGATGCTCCTGGCGGAACAACTGGTGCACCAGTGGTATGTCCAACGCGGTCCTCTCGTACTAACGTCAGGCCTTCTCAAATTTCCTACGCCCACAACAGATAGGGACCGAACTGTCTCACGACGTTCTGAACCCAGCTCGCGTGCCACTTTAATGGGCGAACAGCCCAACCCTTGGGACCTTCTCCAGCCCCAGGATGTGACGAGCCGACATCGAGGTGCCAAACCGCTCCGTCGATATGAGCTCTTGGGAGCGATCAGCCTGTTATCCCCGGAGTACCTTTTATCCTTTGAGCGATGGCCCTTCCATGCGGAACCACCGGATCACTATGCTCTAGTTTCCTACCTGATCGACTTGTCGGTCTCACAGTCAAGCGCGCTTATACCATTATGCTCTACAGACGGTTACCAATCGTCTTGAGCGCACCTTTAGAAGCCTCCGTTACTCTTTTGGAGGCGACCACCCCAGTCAAACTACCCACCAAACGGTGTCCCCATAAATGGGTTAGGCCTCAGATAAGCAAAGGGACGTATTTCAAGGGTGACTAAACTACACCTGGCGATGCAGCATCAAAGTCTCCGTCCTATCCTACACATTACTTACCCAAAACCAACGTTAAGTTGCAGTAAAGGTTCACGGGGTCTTTCCGTCCCGTTGCGGGTATCCGGCATCTTCACCGGAACTACAATTTCACCGAGCTCATGGCTGAGACAGTGCCCAGATCGTTGCACCATTCGTGCAGGTCGGAACTTACCCGACAAGGAATTTCGCTACCTTAGGACCGTTATAGTTACGGCCGCCGTTTACCGGGGCTTCATTTCAATGCTTCGCTAAAAGCTAACATCTCCACTTAACCTTCCGGCACCGGGCAGGTGTCAGGCCTTATACATCATCTTTCGATTTAGCAAAGCCATGTGTTTTTGATAAACAGTCGCCTGGGCCATTTCTCTGCGGCCTCCCAAATTAATGAGAGGCACTCCTTCTCCCGAAGTTACGGAGTTAATTTGCCTAGTTCCTTAGCCATGAATCACTCGAGCGCCTTAGTATACTCAACCCAACTACGTGTGTCCGTTTACGGTACGAGCCGTCTTACTCGCTTTTCTTGGAACCGGTTACTTGTTTTCGCTTCGTCCGTAGACTAGGCTCAACGTACATTTCCGTCAGTACGTAAACAGCTGGCCGATCCGTCACTTTTAATGTAAGACAGGTGCAGGAATATTAACCTGCTTTCCATCCACTACCCCCTTCGGGTTCGCGTTAGGTCCCGACTAACCCTGATCCGATTAGCGTTGATCAGGAAACCTTGGTCTTTCGGCGTGGGGGTTTCTCACCCCCATTATCGTTACTTATGCCTACATTTGCTTTTCTAAACAGTCCAGTCTACCTCACAGTAAACCTTCAACCCAGTTTAGAATGCTCCCCTACCACTCTGTACATAGTACAAAATCCATAGCTTCGGTAGTATGTTTATGCCCGATTATTATCCATGCATTACCGCTCGACTAGTGAGCTGTTACGCACTCTTTAAATGAATGGCTGCTTCCAAGCCAACATCCTAGCTGTCTAAGCAGTAAAACCGCGTTTGGTCAACTTAACATACATTTGGGGACCTTAGCTGATGGTCCGGGTTCTTTCCCTTTTGGACATGGACCTTAGCACCCATGCCCTCACTCCTATTCATCATTTAGCAGCATTCGGAGTTTATCAGGAGTTGATAGGCGATGAAGCCCTCGCGTCCTATCAGTAGCTCTACCTCTGCTAAACTAAAATAAGGCTGCACCTAAATGCATTTCGGGGAGTACGAGCTATTTCCAAGTTTGATTGGCCTTTCACCCCTACCCACAATTCATCCAAAGACTTTTCAACGTCAACTGGTTCGGTCCTCCACTGTGTGTTACCACAGCTTCAACCTGATCATGGGTAGATCACTTGGTTTCGCGTCTAGCGCAACTAACTAAAGCGCCCTATTCAGACTCGCTTTCGCTTCGGCTCCGACCCTGAAAGTCTTAACCTAGCTAGCTACGACTAACTCGTAGGCTCATTATGCAAAAGGCACGCTGTCACCACACGAAGTGGCTCCAACCGCTTGTAAGCGTACGGTTTCAGGTACTATTTCACTCCCCTGTTCGGGGTGCTTTTCACCTTTCCCTCACGGTACTGGTTCTCTATCGGTCTCTCAGGAGTATTTAGCCTTACCGGATGGTCCCGGCAAATTCATACAGGATTTCTCGTGTCCCGCACTACTCAGGATACTCGCCTTTCATAAAATGTTACGTATACCGGACTATCACCGTCTATGGTTACTCTTTCCAAAGTATTCTACTTCTATTTTATTCAATTATGCAAGTCCTACAACCCCAATAATGCCGAAACATTACTGGTTTGGGCTAGTTCCCGTTCGCTCGCCGCTACTTAGGAAATCACTTTTGTTTTCTCTTCCTCCGGGTACTTAGATGTTTCAGTTCCCCGGGTTTGCCTCCTTGCGGATACTATGTCTTCAACATAGTGGGTTGCCCCATTCAGAAATCTGCGGATCAATAGTTGTTTGCACTTCCCCGCAGCTTATCGCAGCTTATCACGTCTTTCATCGCCTCTGAGAGCCTAGGCATTCCCCGTACGCTCTTATTTACTTTCTTAATATTACACCGTAGTTGGTGTTTATGATTTTGATTGTGTTGCCAATATGTCAAAGATCGTCTAGCTTTTCAGTGTCAGAGGCTCTATTCTCTTCTAC
>NZ_JBNGOY010000108.1:0-2851 GCF_050589805.1 Carboxylicivirga fragile
TTAAGTATGGTTTTATCAGAATTGCTTGTGCTCTAAATAACCCAATAAACAACAATGACTTAGATAAATGTTTTAAACTTTTGTCATGTACTTAGAAGTCTGTTATAAGCAATTACAGGTATGTTTCTACTTTGTGCTTCTCGAACAATTGCCGCAGCTGTATTGGTGTTAATCGCAATTAAAACTAATACATCTATGTTTTTGTCAAACATTTCCAATGCCTTCTCATACTGTAAGGCCTCATTGTCGTTACCGTCATCAACATACACAGTAGAGCCCAGTTGTTCGGCTCTTTCTTTAAAAAAAGTTAGCTTCCTTGACATATCTTTCAGTAGCTTTTGTGGAAAATAGAAAACCTATGGTTGTGGTATCTTTTTTGCTACAACTGCAAATTAAAAAGGATGAAATCATTAGAAATAATAGAATTCTAGTCATATCAAGTCAATTTTTTTATAGTATAATAACCTAAAAATAGTATTAATCGTACAATAAATTTTAAAACACACATTATTTTACCCATATTTAAGAACAAGTAACAAATTAACAGAATATTATATGACTTGGAAAGACCTAAAAATTCGTGCCAAAATTGGTAGCGGTTTTGCTTTAATCATGACCATAGTTATTGTTTTGGGTACCTTAATTCTTGTTAATCTTCGTAAGGTTGATAAGGGAATAGGAACTTTAACAAATACATATATTCCGGTTGTGAGTGAGGCAAGTAAATTGGATAAGTTTTGGAGAGAAACACGTGAGTTCTCGCGATCATATGAGTTTACAGGTAATGAATATTTCCAGGGACGAGCCGATAAAAGTTATGTTCGGATGTATTCCGCTTTAACCAACCTGATTGAAGAACTATCGAGTGACGAGTCAATAATGCTCGATAAAGGTATTGATCTACAAAATGTAAAGTCTAAAATTGAAGAATATAAAGAAGTTTCGGAGCGTTATTTTGCATTGCAAGAGGCATCACTTCAAGCCAAACGATCATATGTAAATGCACAACATAATTTGCAATTGCTAGCAGATAAACAAGGAGGTTCGTCGCGGCAAGCTGTAAATAAGCTTGATCGGTTTATTTCAAAGCTCCTATGGGATGAGTTAAATCAGGATTATAGATTGTTGTTGGAAAGGTTGAGTGAATACAATGAGTTACAGAACTCTCTAACCCGCAATTATTATAATGATTCCTTTAAAGATGAATTGACAAACTTGTTAGATGATATTGATATTTACTTATCAGGCCTACGAGAGGTTAAGTTAGTTGAACTTAAGCGTTTTGAATTGTCGAAGAGTATAATGTGGGAAGTAGGAGCGGCTTCTGATGTTGGGCTGGATATGATGATGAAGATGGGGGATGAAAGTGCTTCCATAGTATCGTTTCAAAAACAAATGTTAATATATGCTCTTATTATTGTCATTATACTGTGGTTTACGCTTGTCTATTTCTTGTCACGAGCCATTTCTCAACCAATAGAAGAGAGCATAGGATTAGCCGAAAAATTATCAAAAGGCGATTTGTCTGTGGTTTTCACGGTGAAAAGTAAAGATGAAGTGGGTAGATTATCCAAGGCCTTAAATGATATGGTTGGTAATTTAAAACAAGTAATTACTGAAGTTACAACGTCTACAGCTGATATTGTTAAGACGAGCGTTAAACTTAATAAAGGAGCCTTGGAATTATCCGAAGGATCTACTCAACAAGCATCATCGGCCGAAGAGGTGTCTTCTTCAATGGAAGAAATGTATGCTAATATTCAGCAAAACACGGATAACTCAAAGGAAACGGAACTGATTGCTTCAAAAGCGGCGGATGGCATTAGTGTAAGTAATGAGGCCTCTAAGGAGGCAGCTAATCATATGGAACAGATTTCTGATAAGATTAGCGTCATTAGCGATATTGCCTTTCAAACTAATATATTGGCACTTAATGCTGCCGTTGAAGCGGCAAGAGCTGGTCAAGAGGGTAGAGGGTTTGCGGTTGTTGCATCTGAAGTAAGAAAGTTGGCTGAACGTAGTCAAGCTGCCGCTTCGGAGATTACTAAGTCAACAGAAGATACTTTGAACTCATCGGTTGAGGCTACTAATAAGTTGGATGTTATTACTCCCGAAATTCAAAAAACAGCTAAGTTAGTTAAGGAAATAACCGTGGCGTCGATGGAGCAAGTAACCGGCGTGGAGCAGATTAATAACGCATTACAACAATTGAATCAAGTTACCCAACGTAATGCGGCCAATGCCGAGCAGATAACTGAAGCGACTGGCTTACTTGATAAACTATCTGAACAATTAAGTCGTTCTGTTTCTATGTTTGAAACAGGGGCTGATACAGCTAGAGGTGATTTACAGGAGGAAGCTGAAGTTGTTACTTCGAAAAAAACATCTAAAAAGAGTTTTGGTAAGAAAAAATCAATTGACAGTAAGGGCTTAAATATCGAGTTAGGCGACAATTACGATGATTACGAGAAATTTTAATTAAACAGCAAAATTTAACTTTCTTCAACAAAGTATGGTTCACGGTTTGCTAAAGAATACATAGTATTAACCTTTTAAACTGTTTATTATGAGTTGGGGAATGATTAAATTAAAAACAATGTTGATTACAGGTGTATTTGCATTAGGTTATGCTTTATTGATGTTTAAAGTTGTAAGTTGGGTAATATAGATAAGCACAATCACATAAGTTGGTAAATAAAAAAAAGAGGTTGTCTCAAAAGTCAAAAAAGAATCTTTGAAACTTATAATTTGTAACGAACTTCAATATTTGTTACCCCTAAATCCCCTGAAGGGGACTTAAGCCTCCACTTTAGGGGAGGTTTGGAGGGGTAGAAATAAAGGTTAAGTTTTA
>NZ_JBNGOY010000109.1:0-2195 GCF_050589805.1 Carboxylicivirga fragile
CCAGGAAAAATGGCTAAGTCATATTGCTAATTGTTTTTGGCGTTCTTCTGAAAACCTGCTTTCTAAAATTATGAACTTAAAATAGGCTATTAACGATTGCGGTATGAAACGTAAGGGATTTAATGCACTTCAGTATCAAACCGATAAGTAGCCAAAACTACGTTTTGACACCGAAATTTAAAACATTTTACAAAACCGCCAAAACGTAGTTTTGGCGGGGCTGATTAAATGCTCTAAAGTTTTGTAAGCCACTGTCTCCCTTATGTTTTATGACCGCGTGTTAGCACCAGTTGTTTCTTTATTTGTCGTCATAACCAAATATTGTATTACAAGCCTTACAAATTTTAGAAGGTCGTTTCAGCCCAGAATCAGAACCGCCTTGTCCGCAGACCAAACAAGGATGATTATTATCTGGTTCTTCAACAAAGTAACTTATGTAAACTGGTATTTGGAAGAAGTCAGAAAGTTGTTTTCTTATTTTCTCTCCTTCCAAATTTAGTTTCCCCTTTTTATAATTAGTAAGTTCTTTGAAAGCTTCTTTTTCAAATAGTCCACTTTCCAACCAGTTCAAATAAACTCTTTCGTGTTTTGTCTGCCAATCTTCAAGTTTAATTTCGAGTGGCACTTTTGAGTATGAAATTTGTCCGAAACAATTACTACAAGTCAACTCGTCTGTAAATTGTAAAGAACGTCCCTGCAAAATATAAAAGTCAGACTTTTTACACGCACAGTTGATTACATTATCCACTTCTATAATAACGTCTCGTTCTTTGATTGTTTTAGGTTCGGCAGAAAGCAGCTTATCAAATTTAGTTTGCCAAAACTCTTTTATTTCTGTGTTCTTACTCCAGTTTTTGAATGAATTGTTGTCACGAAAAATTACAATCAACTCTAAAGAGTTTTTATCTCGCCTTAATTCTCGTGGCTCTGAAAAAATCAAATTTTGTCTATATAGCGAACCTGACAAACTAATAAACTCTTCACCTGTCGCTTTAGGGTCGGCTAAGATAAAAATAATTTTTGCTGGTATTGGGCTGTCTGTCATTTTGTAAATATTTTTCGTCTGTGTCTTGCTCAATTGGTGCTAACGTTGGTGCTATGAATAGTTTGGCACTTTGCAGCAGCTCCATTCAAATCTGAACCAAACATAATTAAAAGCTCAAACTTACGCAAATCACTGACTGCCAAATTATTTATGAGCACGTGTTACCTGCCGTTTTTAATACTATTCTGTAGGATATTTCCCAACAGCTTCCACTCCATTATCAGAGAACTTTAAAATCTCAGTTGTAATAGGATATCCAGATTTCTTGAATTCATCCACAACAACTGAACCTATTCTAGCTGAGAAAAAGTCAAAGTCCTTTTCAGAAAATATGTAGCAGAAATCACGAACGGGAAGAACTGCATAATAGGGGAATCCTATATCATCCTTTATTTTGTCATTCATCGTGGGAGCAAATAACAAAGCACCTTTAAGTGTCACATGTTCAGCATTTATTAAGCCAAGTTTTCGGTTCTCAATAATTTCAAAAGTAATTTCAGTATCTGAAAGTAACCTATCAGCATTTTCGTTAGCTTGATTTTCTAATTCAATATCTGAGATTTTCCATTTTTCTAAATTGGAATTACTAATCCAGGAGAATTGATTATTTCCACTATATACATATGTTTTACTAATCTCCTCTGTTACTTCTGCATGAATGAAATCATGAAACTCCATATCATTTGACACTATAGAAACATAAATACTGTCTTTTGCCTCTTGCCAATCAGGGATTCCAACAGTATAGGTTTCTAAAGTCTTAACAAAATCAGTTATTGCACTTGTATCTTTATCTCTTTCGAAATCTCGACGTAAATTATATAGGCTAATCTCCAAATTTATTTCGTTTGTTTTAATATGAATCAAGCCAGTATTATCAATAGAATCTATTTTTAAACCTATTGTTTCAATCTGACGAGAAAATTCATTCAACACAAAATCCTCAGATTTTTTTGATTTACATCCAACCAATCCAAATAACATTCCACTAATAATTAATAGGTAATCAAATCTCATAATTCTAAATTTTGCACCATCTTCTAAGTAATGGCAGGTAACGGCCGGCTGTATGCAGCGTAGCCATAATTGCGTTACTGGTATCTTTTAATTAGCTGCTTAAGTTCTTGCGAGCATCTACACTAACTAAAAG
>NZ_JBNGOY010000110.1:0-1695 GCF_050589805.1 Carboxylicivirga fragile
AAAGGCATATCCTAACAGGTTGTTAGAAACTTCTCCAGAAAGGAGGTGTTCCAGCCACACCTTCCGGTACGGCTACCTTGTTACGACTTAACCCTAGTTACCAGTTTTACCCTAGGCCGCTCCTTTCGGTGACAGACTTCAGGTACCCTCGGCTTCCATGGTTTGACGGGCGGTGTGTACAAGGCCCGGGAACGTATTCACCGCATCATGGCTGATATGCGATTACTAGCGAATCCAGCTTCACGAAGTCGGGTTGCAGACTTCGATCCGAACTGAGACCGGTTTTGGAGATTGGCATCAGGTCACCCTGTAGCTGCCCTCTGTACCGACCATTGTAACACGTGTGTAGCCCTGGACGTAAGGGCCGTGCTGATTTGACGTCATCCACACCTTCCTCGCGGTTTACACCGGCAGTCTTGTTAGAGTGCCCACCATTATGTGCTGGTAACTAACAACGTGGGTTGCGCTCGTTATGGGACTTAACCCGACACCTCACGGCACGAGCTGACGACAACCATGCAGCACCTTGTAAATTGTCCGAAGAAAAGCCTATCTCTAAGCCTGTCAATCTACATTTAAGTCCAGGTAAGGTTCCTCGCGTATCATCGAATTAAACCACATGTTCCTCCGCTTGTGCGGGCCCCCGTCAATTCCTTTGAGTTTCATTGTTGCCAACGTACTCCCCAGGTGGATTACTTAATGCTTTCGCTTTGTCGCTTACGATCTATTGCAAACAACTAGTAATCATCGTTTACGGCGTGGACTACCAGGGTATCTAATCCTGTTCGATCCCCACGCTTTCGTGCATCAGCGTCAGTTACAGTTTAGTAAGCTGCCTTCGCAATTGGTGTTCTGTAGTATATCTAAGCATTTCACCGCTACACACTACATTCCGCCTACCTCAAATGTACTCAAGAATAATAGTTTCAAAGGCAATTTTACGGTTGAGCCGCAAACTTTCACCCCTGACTTATTATTCCGCCTACGCACCCTTTAAACCCAATAAATCCGGATAACGCTTGCACCCTCCGTATTACCGCGGCTGCTGGCACGGAGTTAGCCGGTGCTTATTCATACGGTACCGTCGAATCACTACACGTAGCGACCATTCTTCCCGTATAAAAGAAGTTTACAATCCATAGAACCTTCTTCCTTCACGCGACATGGCTGGTTCAGGCTTTCGCCCATTGACCAATATTCCTCACTGCTGCCTCCCGTAGGAGTCTGGTCCGTGTCTCAGTACCAGTGTGGGGGACCTTCCTCTCAGAACCCCTAGACATCGTCGACTTGGTGAGCCGTTACCTCACCAACTATCTAATGTCACGCATGACCATCTTATACCACCGGAGTTTTAATAGCTTATTGATGCCAATAAACCATGTTATGGGGTATTAATCCGAATTTCTTCGGGCTATCCCCCAGTATAAGGTAGGTTTCATACGCGTTACGCACCCGTGCGCCGGTCGTCAGCGGAAGCAAGCTTCCCTGTTACCCCTCGACTTGCATGTGTTAGGCCTGTCGCTAGCGTTCATCCTGAGCCAGGATCAAACTCTTCGTTGTATAAAAATTTTAAATATCTTTCAAAATTTCTAATACCTTGACGTTAGGAAATGTTATTTCCTTTACCTTTTATTTCTTTTCTAAATTTATTTTTAAATTTAGGTACTTGCTCAATATTTTCAAAGATCGTTATGC
>NZ_JBNGOY010000111.1:0-1648 GCF_050589805.1 Carboxylicivirga fragile
GGCAAAAGTGCCTGTTTTCGGGGTTTTATTATACCATTAAGATAGTGATAATTATTTAATTATCAAAGATATATACCACTTAAGAATATGCCTAAGTCAATCCCGAACGCCATTAAACGCTCATAGAAAAAAGGTATTTGACCTAACTTACCAAACATAAACTAGTTAATATCATTCATTTCTATAATATTATTAATAATTGAATAAACCGTCAAACCTGAAACGGTTTTTATTCCCAATTTTCGCGTTATATTTTTTCGATGCGATATTACTGTATGTGTACTAATGAACTCCTTTTCTCCTATTTCCTTATTTGTAAGACCAAGTGCAACACATTTTAAAATAGATTTTTCACGCGGACTTAGGCCCTCAGTTTCTTCATCTAGTACCTGCTTAGATTCCACTTTCTGCAATACACCTTGTAACTTATCCAATAAAATCGATTTACTCTGTACAATTGACAATTGATTAACAGGTACATCTACGGGCAATACCATATTAAATAAATAAAGCACTTGAGTTTCCTTGTTTATTAAGCCCTTCATCTGTTCAGATTCATTCTCAGACAAAAGTGTTGTACCAAGTAATATAACATCAGGAACCCTTTCTTCAACCGCACATATACATGCCTCTCCTGTAGAAACGATACTAACATTAGAAGACCCTTTCAATTGTTCAAGTAAAACACTGAAACCTGATGTAATAATGTATGATTGATCAGCAACTAGAATATTCACCATATTTATTCCTCCTATTTAGTGATATTCTTGAGTTCAGCTTCCATTTCCTGAACTCGTGGAAACAATACTTTTTCTTCTAATTCAGCATGATCCATTAAATCACTTTCCAAGCGAAAAATATCAAATATCAAATTATTATATTGACAATTCTCAACAGGAGGTGGTAAATACTTTAAAAGGATATTCTTTAAATCATAAAGGGTTTCTTCAATATTATTATGATCATCATGATACCTGGTCGTGGAATAGTTCTCATCAATAACATTAAGCGCCTTTCCATTCCGAAAACTTTCCAATTGCTCATTAAGCGCAACTATATATGGAAAAACATTACTCTCCTCAAGTTCAATATGTGAAGTAAACTCACGTATATATTCGCGAAAGAAATTTAAAAGTAACTCTACATTCTTTTCCTTTCTATCTACTTGCTTTTCTAGGTTAATAATTTGTCGCTCTATCTCTGGTATGCGATACTCAATATAACATTTATGGGCATTCTTCAAGTAGGCTATTAACCATTGTACAGGGAATTCTTTGAAATACTCAGCCTTAAAGAAATCTCGATCATGAAAAGCATTGGCTAATTGTAAGAAGAACTTCACATCAACCTTATTAGCTGAGCATACTTCAGAAACGGACTTTTCACGAAAACCTAATGGAATATTCAATCGTTGAATAACAGCTAAAAGTTGGATGTCCTTTTGAACTACATCCACCATTTTCATTGTGGCAGTTATGTGCATTAGTTTTTTTTTGTAAAAATACACTTTATGTAGAATGAATCCAAATAAGAAGTAATAAACAAGACCCTTTTAAACGCAAAAAAGAGCAACCACATTGTGATTGCTCTTTTCTTAAAAAAAGGCGGTGACCTACTCTCCCACTTCTACGCAGTACCATCGGCGCTA
>NZ_JBNGOY010000112.1:0-1615 GCF_050589805.1 Carboxylicivirga fragile
GTACTGTAATACTTTTTCTGTGTACTCATTTTTCTAAGATATTATTTTGGTCTTAATATCTCTAAAAAATCGTCCGTGTAAATTTAGCAACTCCACTTAATTTTTTTTTCTTTTCAGTGTACAATTTATATCACCTTACAACTGCTGAAGAATGGTAGGATCCTTTATCTCCTTATCCTTTGCCAGCATTAATACTTTTGATAATATTTCTGCGGTTTTAGGATCGTCATCAATAAAAGGTAAAAACATTCTTCCTCTGTGTTGTGAATGAACTGGTAATATTGAGAGTGATGAACTGGCCACCTTGTGGCATACACCACTACCCAGATGAACCGAGTACTCACCTAAGTCTCCTGCTATCTTAGCGTGATTCTCCGATAAAGTCACATTATTCAGTTTAAACAGACTGCAAGTTTCCTTGACAATGGCAGTACGTAACTCGATGGATGACTGACTTGCCTCAGGATCAACATCTCCAACATGAGCTACACTAACAACCAAATCGATGTCCCGCATTGTTTCCGAGAAAATGAGTTTATCAACCTTCTCAAAAGGTAGACGCTTACCATCTTTCCGACTAAAGAACTCAACCGTTTCCAGTGTTGGTGCTTCTGTATCAGCTGGCGAAAACCAATCAGCCATAGCAAACATTCTGGCAATGGTATTTTGTTTATGATTCACCTTCTGAAGGCCTTCTTCATAATCAACTGTCCAGTGTTGACTTTTAAGAAGAGCCACTGTTTTCTTTGGTTGAACCTGATGACCTGCATACCTTCGTGATACAGCCTTCTCTTTTAATTCATCACTTGTAGGAACATACAACTCTCTGAATATTTGCTTAAAAGGTTGTGTCAATTTATTAGTGAAGCAATACTTCTGAAAAGAAGCCCATGTTTTTGATTCATATAAATCCACGCAATGCGCCAATCTGATCTCATCTGAAAGAGTAGCTAATTCACCATCAGGTTTTAAAAGCTTATTATCCTGCCAGAAACCAACATCACCATTTGAAGCTAAGACCAATTTGTTAATCATTGGCGCCACAACTGGATGTTGCGTTAAGGTTTCTATTTCTTTGGAAGAAAAAACATCCCCATTAATCATAGCATTTTCGAGACTCTTGCGTGTTCGTCTGTACTGCTCTCGAAGTGTTTTATTATACTCCTTCAGTTTAACTAAAGACGGCTCTTTTCTGTATTTAGCAGGGATTGATTTTAATTTCTTACCATCTTTAATCGCAATAATTGAAGACTTACCCTGTTCATCAATCTCAAGCCTTATTTGGGTATCAGTAAACTCAATGGTTCCAGCTTTTTGCATTATTTCCTGTGCTTCCTTTGTTTCCATTGCCCACTGTAGTCGTATTGGATCTGGATAGCCAGCTGTTCGAGCTAGGTTCTCCATAGCAACTTTCACAGCAACACCTTCACTTGCCTGTCGTTGAGAGCCAAACTGTTTACTCTCCTTTTTAAACTGCTGCAAAAATTGATAGCGTTTAAGTACATCTTTTTCAGGGTTTGCCTTACTGGAGTTGCTAAATTTACACGGACGATTTTTTAGAGATATTAAGACCAAAATAATATCTTAGAAAAATGAGTACACAGAAAAAGTATTA
>NZ_JBNGOY010000113.1:0-1308 GCF_050589805.1 Carboxylicivirga fragile
TACTGCTGATGCGTTAAAATTAGTCACCAAATAATTTTAGTTGTTCTTTGACATCTTGATTGATTTGATATTCTGTAAGCAGTTCTTGTATTGGTGTTTTATCAAACACAGAAATGCCTAAAATTTGCATGATCTCATAAATTGAAAGTTCACTTTTCAATGAATGCTTGACTTTGGCAACAATGAGATAAGTACAAATTGCTACCCATATATGGATATTGACGGCATTTTCAGAGTGCCCCCATAGTTTCTTGATGGTTAGATTCTGTTTTATCCACTTGAAAAAGATTTCTATCTGCCAACGATTCCTGTATAAACGAGCAATCTCAAGTGCTGAAGCGAATGTGTTATTTGTTATAAAAGTTAAGACGGTATCTTTTTTATCATCATAAAACTCAACCAGTCTTAATGGTTCAGGATACAACTTCTTGGATTTGTAACCATTGAGCATGATGACTTTATCGCTTCTTAATCCAGTGGTTTCATCAATATTATAATTGGTCTCAATGACAGTAAAATCCATTGTTGTTTTTGCCCTGGATATAAAAAATGCTCCTGATTCGTGCATGCGATATAATGCTTTGAAATCGATATAAGCCTTATCCATGACATAAATTGCATTTACTTCAGGAGTAATAACATCAAGAACATTGCTGTCATGGTATTTGCCATCGGTAATAAGGATATATGAAGGAATACTTCCTCTTAAATCCAGCAGCGTATGAATCTTTATTGCTCCTCTAGAATATTTGCCCGGAGCCCAACTGAATAGTTTAAGGCTAAGTGAAACCGTTGTCGAATCCAAAGCGAACACTTCATTATTGATGTCTACATCAGGAATAGAAGAGCCTGAATACAGCGGTCTTACTTCTTGGATTAGGTAATTACCAAAATCGGCAAAGATCCTTGAGTCTCTGTTCTCGTTGGCTCTTGATAATGTGGATTGATTCACATATTGCTTTATTCCTAGATGATAAAGTTTATTTCGATGAGCTTTTAAACATGTACAGATATCTCTCAAAGAGTTTCTCGCTGTTAGTTGACCAAAGAACAATTGAATAAACTGATTCCAGCAGTTGAAATCCCTTGTTCGATAATCACCATTGAAT
This sequence comes from Carboxylicivirga fragile, assembly GCF_050589805.1. NCBI lineage: Bacteria > Pseudomonadati > Bacteroidota > Bacteroidia > Marinilabiliales > Marinilabiliaceae > Carboxylicivirga > Carboxylicivirga fragile. Next base: position 1,110 of record NZ_JBNGOY010000113.1, read on the forward strand.
TTTATTACAAGTTTATCAAACTCGTACCGATTAATAAACTGTAATAGCTGAGCAAAAACGTATTTACCAGAATTCATAGCTTCGCATTAAAAGTGCAAAGCTAAAAGTCAAATCAAATCAAAAAATCAAAGAACGTTTGTATGTTGTTGAAATATAATTTATTGCAAATTGTTTTTAAAAATTAACGCATCACTAGTAA
>NZ_JBNGOY010000114.1:0-1241 GCF_050589805.1 Carboxylicivirga fragile
GCTATTAGATTAGCAATTCTAATATTATTCTTAAATTTTAGATTAATTTCTGAAAACCAGAAGAGTTGAGGTGAACTATCTCGACAATCAAATCATCGGATTTAAATCGAGCATCAGTCCTCATCTCTTCCTGGGTTAAGAACCATTTAGAATGCTAAGCTTAAAGGCTTATTAATAGCGATAGTTCAACCCATTTGGTCTTCAGTTTTTCCCAAATATAAAGTTATGAAAAAATTATTTATTGGAATTGACGTATCGAAGGATGTTTTTGATTATTGCCTGACTGATCAGAATCATGAAGTTTTATCTTCAAAGAATGTTCAACAGAATGATAATGCTGGGATAAATGAGTTTTGTAAACACATTACTAAATTTAAGGAGTATCAGGTATGGATTTGCATGGAGCATACAGGTAGATATGGAGCTTTATTGTGTTCTGAATTTACAAAGAGAGGATTAACGTTTAGCGTAATTAATCCCCTTGAAATAAAACTCTCCATAGGAATTACAAGAGGCAAAACCGATGCTATCGACGCCTATAGAATTGCATCTTACGGAGTAACTAACCAACACAAACTTGAAGCTTTTAAACTTCCCTCTAAAGAGTTACAAAAGCTAAAAGCCATAATGAGTGTCAGAGACTTGTTTGTAAAAATTAAAGTACAACTTAAGAATACATTAAAATCGCTTCTGGTACTAGATCAATCTTTGCCAATGAAAGATCAAATAAAAACTATACAAGCCTCAATTAAGAAACAAGAGGCTAATATCTTAAAACAAGAAAATCAACTTAGAGCAATAATCAAATCAAATGATGATTTGAATGAAAGTTTTTCGAAAATCACTCAGGTTATTGGCGTTGGCCCAATTACAGCAATAAAGTGCATTGCCGAAACAGACAATTTTGTGAAATTTTCAAATGGCAGAAAGTTTAGCTGCCACTGCGGTTTAGCTCCATTTGAATACCGTTCGGGAAAAAGTGTAAGAGGCAAAACAAGAACCAGTAAAATCAGCAACAAAGAGCTAAAATCCATACTATATAAAGCTGCTAGTACTGCTATACAACATGATCCGCAATTAAAAAACTATTTTAACAGAAAGGTTAATGAAGGAAAGCATAAACTAAGTGTATTAAATGCAGTAGCAAACAAAATAGTTCTTCGAATATTTGCCGTAGCATATAGAGAAGAGCCATTTGTGAAATTATCTTGCTAAAAACTTGTTTTTATCTTAGAATGCTC
>NZ_JBNGOY010000115.1:0-1234 GCF_050589805.1 Carboxylicivirga fragile
TGGAGTTGCTAAATTTACACGGACGATTTTTTAGAGATATTAAGACCAAAATAATATCTTAGAAAAATGAGTACACAGAAAAAGTATTACAGTACCGAGTTCAAAGAGAATACGGTTAAATTGAGTTACGAAAGAACCAACATCAAGGAGTTGGCTGATGAGTTAGGGATTGATGTGCAACGTATTTATAAGTGGAGAAATGGTATAGGTACTAAAAGCACTGCCAGAGTCAGCAGCGGTACCGCTGCTGACTCTGGCAGTGCTTCAGAAATCAAGCGATTAAAAAAAGAGCTCAAAGAAGCTCAATTAGAGCTAGCAATATTAAAAAAAGCCGTTCACATCTTTTCCAAGAGCGATGGGAATTCTACCAGTTTATAGCTGAAAATAGAGCGATATTTCCTATTGAAAAGATGTGTAAGGTTTTTAATGTAAGTAAGAGTAGTTTTTACAAATGGCTCAATGGCGGCATATCAGCAAGAGCGGCACATGACAAGGTATTAAAAAAAGAAATAACAGAAATCTTTAAAATGAGCAAACAAACCTATGGAAGCCCGAGAGTCACAGAGGAGCTAAAACGTAGAGGATATAGTTGTTCTAAGCCTAAAGTGGCAAAGTTAATGGCACAGTTAGGACTTAAAAGCAAAGTGAAAAAGAAGTACAAAACAACCACTGATTCAAATCATCATTTTCCAGTTGCTCCAAATATTATTAAGCGGAATTTCAAACCTGAGAGAATCGGTCAAACATGGGTATCAGATATCACATACATCAGAACCTTACAAGGTTGGTTGTACCTAACAACAGTAATTGATTTATTTGATCGACAAGTGATTGGTTGGTCTTTAAGTAAAACTATGCATACAGCAGAAACCGTAATCCCCGCGTGGAACATGGCAGCCAGGAAACGACAAATAACACAGGAATTAATTTTTCATTCAGACAGAGGCGTCCAATATGCATGCAAAGAATTTACAACGATACTGAATAAACACTCGAAGGTTAAACAAAGCATGAGTAGAAAAGGAAATTGTTGGGATAATGCTGTTGCTGAAAGCTTCTTCAAAACATTAAAGTCCGAATTGGTCTATCATTGTAGATATGAAACCATTGAACAGGCTAAGCTTTCTGTTTTTGAATATATTGAGGGGTGGTATAATAGCAAGAGATTACACTCTTCATTGGGATATGTAACTCCCATTGAATATGAATTAAATTATTACCAAGTTTTAATTGC
>NZ_JBNGOY010000116.1:0-1179 GCF_050589805.1 Carboxylicivirga fragile
TTCTTTTGAATAACAGTCATTAAAAGCTGGGCTATTAGCGTACACCAAACTTGCGTGCGTATGGCATTCTCATTTTCACCGTAGAAGTAGTGAAGCTGGAAGTTTTGCTTCATCTTTTTGAACAGTAGTTCAATGCCCCAGCGCTTCTTGTATAGAAATGCCACTTCTTCAGCTGTGATTTCAAAATTGTTTGTTAGAAATTCAAAGTAACGGTTCTTCTCATCTTGATAGGCTACTTTTCTTAGTCTCAATAACTTCTTAATCTTATATTGTTTTCCTCCATTTTCATTCTCCGGATAGTATTCCAATTCTATAGTCTCATCCTTTAGAACTTTAGCGACACCTTTCTTTCGATAGCCTGTTTTATGAGTTTCGATTACCGTAAAAACTGCATTCTTTTTTAGACGAGTGACAAAGTATACTTGCTGATTAGTCCACAAGGCAAACTGGTGGTAGTAGTTGTATGCTTTATCAAAAACTATCATGCTATGCGATATTAATTCTAAGCTTTTAAGAAAATTTTGATCATGTACTTTAGCTGCTGTAACCTTCACAAATCTACCAACTGATTGTACGGCATCAATAAGCATATGTACTTTAAGTCCGCCCTTCTTTTTACCGTCTCCTTTGGGGTTACGACCTACTCCTTTAAGCACATCGCTAAATAATCGAATAGTTGTAGAATCAATCAAAAGAACTTCTTTGAAAGTCAATCCATAAGTTCGGCTGTCCGACAAAAATGATTGATATTTCTTCACTAACTCAAAATATAAGGATTCAAAAAAACGATTGTCACGATTACGCAAACCATCTCCAGCTGTGCTTTTTGCAGGTGCCTTATCAAGCCCCAAGTGATTTAACTTTCCGCCTAAAGCTCGCAGCCCTTCACAAGTTTCAGTCATTGAATCGCAACGGCTGAAAATCCCAAACAGCATAGTTATAATATGTGTTCTCGTCTTAAAAGCCTTGTAATAGCGGTCACTATCATGGTTCTTGATTAAGGTTGGTATGTCTGCAACTTTAAGCAAATCTATTATCTGTTTAAATATCGGCTGACCGACAAAATTTATTTCTTTATTTTTACTCATGTTGTAAAATGTTTCGCAAAATCAATTTACAACTTTGAGGGGAAACCTTTAGGGAGTACCCTCATTTTAAAAAATTAGTCGGTCACTAGTG
>NZ_JBNGOY010000117.1:0-1160 GCF_050589805.1 Carboxylicivirga fragile
CTAAGTACATGACAAAAGTTTAAAACATTTATCTAAGTCATTGTTGTTTATTGGGTTATTTAGAGCACAAGCAATTCTGATAAAACCATACTTAAAAAAGCTATATGCTCTTCTACCATGCTTCTTAATCTTTATGGGTTTGATGTTCATATGCTTATCAATTCCTGCTAGGTAAGCCCAAACAAAAGCAATAGCTACTACCGCTAATAGTTTAGATATGCGTTCTAGATCCGTCAAGTGAGTATCTTCAAGGTTAAAACCACTAGATTTCATAGCTTTAAACATGGTTTCAATTTGCCATCTTTCTTTGTAGTTAATTAAAGCTTGATCGTGTTGGTTGAACGAAGCAATAATGGTAAACTCCACCTTTCCAGTGGTTTTGTTAAATAACTTTGCTCCTGAAAGATACACCAGATTCTTGCCAAGATAATAGAGCTTACCACAATGTTTGTAAGACCCAGCCTTGATATTGTTGAACAGCCAAAATGCTTTAATTGGAGGTGTACCATGGCGATGTACCATCATATTGTTCCGTATACGAATGTAAAAGGGAATTTTTTGACGGATTAGATCTTCAAACCATTCTTCTCCAATAAATTCCCTATCAGCCATGAATGCTTTTATACTATCAGTACCGAAGAATTGGATGTATGTATCCAGAACCTCTTTTCTTTCTTTAGCATTGGAATTTCCTCGTTTAGGAAGAAGCTTCCAAATCAATGGGATGGAAACTCCTTTATAGCAAACACTCAACATCAGAATATTAATATCCATTTTACCAAACTTCCAATTGGTTCTATCCATACTAAGCATATAGGGTGGCTCTTCTGGTAAGAAACTATAGATAAGCCTTGTAAATATCAACGGATCGAATGAAAACTCGGCAAAGAACCTTTGCACCCGTCTAAGACTTGATTCATGTTCGACAGAACCGCTAAAGCCCTGAGCTATTTTCACATATGAAACCGTATGGAACTTAACCATGCTATTAATGATTATAAGCAAACATTTAATCCTTGCCTTGTGCCAATTAGTCGTTGTCTTGAACAACTCAAATAATTTCGTATTTTTGGTATCTACCTTGGTATTCGTATTCATTACAAAAGACTTCAGAAATCCTTTGTAAGATACTGAATGCCAAGGTTTTAAGCAAGAAAACA
>NZ_JBNGOY010000118.1:0-1159 GCF_050589805.1 Carboxylicivirga fragile
ATTTTTCGAATAGTGATAAAATTACAAAGTATTCCAGAATTTCAAACTCATCTTCCTCTTTTTTCTATTGAGGATAATTTTCAGGTTGTTTATAATCAATTTCTTTCTAGCTCCTTAGGCAAAATTTATCAGGCCATACCATGGGATGAACTAGTTAAAGTTTTTGATTTAACTGACAGTAAGATGGGGCCAGATTGTATTTTTAGTCCACAAGGCAAGTTGGCGTTAATGTTTTTAAAGAACTATGCCTGTTGTTCAGATGAGCGGCTAGTAGAGCAATTCAACTCTAATATTCATTACCAACTGTTTTGCCGATTATTGCTCGGCATGGGCGAGCAACTCAATAATTTCAAAATTGTCAGTCAAATCAGATGCGAGTTGGCAGCCAAACTAGATGTGGACGAAACGCAAAAGTGTTTAGCTCGTCATTGGTTGCCTCATATGGAAGAGCTCGATCAAATTCTAACCGATGCTACGTGTTACGAAAGTAGCTTACGCTTTCCTACGGATCAGAAACTATTGTGGGAAGCTACTGATTGGTGTTATAACCAGCTGAAGTTGTTGTGTAAACATGTAAAGCACACAATGCCCCGAACAAAGTATAATAAATGGCATCAACGTTATTGGAACTACAGCCGCAAGCGACGTAAATTTAAAAAAGAAAGAATTGCCATTACCAGAGGTTTATTGGCACTGCTCAAAAAATTACTTGAAGAGCTAACCAAAATAGCCAAACAAACTGTGGTGAAAATGCCTGCCAAATACTATAAACAATACAGTATTATTGAAAAAGTATGGGAACAGCAAAACTATAAATTCACTACTGGCAAAGCTCCTGAGAACCGAATCGTTAGTTTATCTAAAAGTTATATCCGACCAATTGTAAGAGGCAAAGAAACCAAAGCAGTTGAGTTTGGTGCCAAGGTTAATAAATTACAAATCAATGGTATCAGTTTCATTGAGCATCTAAGCTTTGATGCTTTCAACGAAGGGACTCATTTTAAATCAACGATTCATCTGGCACAAACCTTAACTCATACTAAAGTGCGTTTGATTGGAGCTGATGCTATTTATGCCACAAATGCTAATCGTAAATATGCCACTTCAAATAATATCAGAACTGACTTTGTTAGAAAAGGGAGGGCTGGTAAACACGAGC
>NZ_JBNGOY010000119.1:0-1148 GCF_050589805.1 Carboxylicivirga fragile
TAATACTTTTTCTGTGTACTCATTTTTCTAAGATATTATTTTGGTCTTAATATCTCTAAAAAATCGTCCGTGTAAATTTAGCAACTCCAGTAAGGACAGCTTACCTTTTTATCATCTTCAAAATACAAGGAATACACTCCGGGATTCTCCCAACTAAAATCCTTAATCGGCTTAATAGTCAATATCCCGATATAAACTACCAACATTAAAACGATGTAGCGTTTTTTGCGAATAATGTGCTTTGACCTTAATATAACAATAGCCAAAACAATAAGAAGATGAAAAATCACTTGCATATGTATACTGTTCAAATTTATTATTCAATCTTATCAGCTAGCGCGGTAACTTATATAATTAGTTACTATACCAGCCTCGTCTCTTATCAACATCTTCAATGTTCTCATCTTCAACATCAGTAATTAGCTTCGCTAATATTTTTGAAGGAGTCCCGTATGCTGTTTTATATTTATCCGGAGTTAAATTTAAATGATCATATTGACCATCCAATACCTTATCTGCATCTGCAATACAAGTCTCATTAAACCAGGCATAAGATGGCTCCTCTTGAAACTGCCCCTTGCCTGCAAAATTACGTTCTTTAAAAAATTGCCATTCCTTTGAGGCATAACCTTCAATTCCATCAACAACAAAATTAATATACACTCTTCCCCAGGTTCTTTGCTGAAACTCTGTAATGCCTACTTGTTTAATTGTAATTTTCATGTTTTTTGAATTTGTTTTATCGTACACTGCAAAGGTGTGCACGATGTGTGCAGTCTATCTGCAATGGTTAGTTTCAAATCCAAACTCTTGCTAAATCCAGTATTTAACTGGTCCATATGTGTTCGTCATCCCTCGTCAGCAAAAGATCATGCCAGGCTATCGCAGCCTTATTTTCAGTGTTGATTTTTAAAGGATTCAAATAAAGCTGCTCACCTTCGGTCACTGAGTTAACCGAAGTGCGGTCACTCTCCTCGCTCATAACCGACTATACCCGGTATTTGTTTTTTTAATTCATTGGTACCGGGCTGCGGTCATCGAGCGAAGTCGAGTTGCGGTTACTGAGCATCGTCGAAGTGAGCCTGTCATGCCCTTTGCAGTTCCTTCGGTCTTCCTCACGGCAGTTCCACATTCCTTCAGGCACATGG
>NZ_JBNGOY010000120.1:0-979 GCF_050589805.1 Carboxylicivirga fragile
TGTAAAATGTTTCGCAAAATCAATTTACAACTTTGAGGGGAAACCTTTAGGGAGTACCCTCATTTTAAAAAATTAGTCGGTCACTAGTGATATTTTATTATAAATATTGGTGTTAGTTTATCTTGTTGCGATTAATGACGCGCAATAGGAATAATAAGTGAGGCTGTCACTTTTACAATGACAGCCTCTTTAATGCAATAACAAAAACCTGCAAGTAATTGAACCATTATGAGAAAATGTATAACAACTATTGTTCTATCTATAATAACGATTAGCGTATTTGCTCAGTGGGAAACATATCCCAAAGCAGGTGATTACATTCAAGATCCAGCATTAAATAAATTTGTTGGTAAATGGCAAGGTGTCAGAAACGACACAACTTTTACTGTCATTTTTAAAATTCGAAAAAAAATAGCGGCAAAAGCGGGCTATCACTACGATGCCATAATAGGGTGGCATGAAGTAAAAGTTAATGGGATAATTATTGAATCTTCTTTAAATAGAGTGGGTGATTTATCACTTGGAAGCAGAACATGTGGAGTAGGTATATGCAGTAAAGATGATTTCACAACTAACTTTAGATTTAAAGACATTACTCGCAACAAAAGTGATCAAGCAAGTTTTATTATAGATTCCTCGAATGTAAATAAAGCTGCATGGTTCATTCGTAATACCGATACCATTAGCAAAGCTATGGCTAATATTGGCCCTGATGGAATTGGGCGATATGATACAAGTTGGACAGTACCAACTGATTTAATTATGTATAAGATAGAATAAAAAACTTCTATACTGAGATTTCAAGTAGTATATTGTTCATACCAAGTAAGCAAAAAAATGTACAGAGAGCTGTTCGCGATGAACAGCTCTTTTTTTATGTAAAAATTTCACTAGTGACCGACTAATTTTTTAAAATGAGGGTACTCCCTAAAGGTTTCCCCTCAAAGTTGTAAATTGATTTTGCGAAACATTTTACAAC
>NZ_JBNGOY010000121.1:0-901 GCF_050589805.1 Carboxylicivirga fragile
TCCCTTTTTTAGGACATGTTAAAAGTAGACTTTTTTCTTTTTTCTCAAAACCAATTTTCAAAAGCTCTTTTAGTAAGGCTGAATGGTTCTGTCAAGGGCGGTGACGGTACGGCACCGTTTATATACCCTTGACAGGTTCATGAAGCATACTTTCTTTGCTTTTTAAACATGGTTGGTCATCAATACTTTTTAAATATGCCATCGGACTCATGCCTCCTAAAGCATCATGAGGTCGATAATTATTATAGTCACGAACCCAACTTTCAGTTATATCCCGTGCTTCATCCAGTGACTGAAAGAGGTAGGCATTCAAAATTGATCGGCGGTATGTTCCATTAAACCGCTCAATAAATGCATTCTGAGTTGGTGAGCCTGGTTGTATAAACAACAACTCAACCTCATTAAATTCACTCCAATCTTTCAAGATTTCTGAGATGAACTCAGGGCCATTATCCATTCTGATCTGTTGGGGCTTGCCCCTTTTTCGAATGAGATGATTTAACACATATACAACTTTATTGCTTTTGATAGAATGATCTAGCTCAATATGAAGTGCTTCACGATTGAAATCATCCATAATATTGAATGACTTAATCTTACGTCCATTTTCCAAAGCATCATGCATAAAATCAATTGACCAAGTGTGATTATATGAATTCGGTACTTCCAACGGTACTTTAACCCTCGCTGGAAGCCTCTTTTTTATTTTACGACGCATATTGAGTTGCATTAAGCAATACACACGATGTACCCGCTTATGGTTCCATTCATGACCTTCTAAACGAAGACGACCGTATGCCTTCCAAAAGCCCTCTGTTGGGTGTTCTTTAGCCTTTATGGATAGTGCTTCCATAATATCGCTATCATCTTTTTGAGGTTGATAATAAAATGAAGATCGACT
>NZ_JBNGOY010000122.1:0-770 GCF_050589805.1 Carboxylicivirga fragile
TTGGCGATCAAACCTGGATGGCCGAGAATCTACGTGTCACCCGCTATCGAAACGGCGATGCCCTACCCAATGTAACAGCTAACGACGAATGGAGCGTATTGGCGATGGGAGCCTATTGTAACTACAACAATACCGAAGCCCTAGACACCATAGCAACTTATGGGCGCTTGTATAATTGGTATACTGTAAGCGACAACCGCAATATTGCCCCCAAAGGCTGGCGCGTGGCAACGCCTGATGACTGGAACATACTGATAGACCACCTTGGTGGCGATGCCATTGCCGGAGGTAAACTTAAAGAAGCCGGTGATTTACATTGGGACTCGCCCAATGAAGCCGATAATAGCAGTGGGTTCACTGCCCAGCCGGGTGGGTGGCGGCACATCAATAAAAATACAGAAGAATTATCCTATTTTGGGATATATTGGACATCTGGGCAGAATAGCTCAACTAGCGCTGCACGCCTACAGTTATTTTGCTGGAGCACCAATGCTCTTAAAGGATTCAATTTTATGAACAACGGCTACTCAATCCGTTGTATTAAAGAATAATTTAAAGCCAAATAAAATGAAAAACATAATACAGATTTCAATTATTTTATTCCTTATTAATTTAAGCACAAGTAGTTTAGCACAGGATTTCAAAGTTACAGTTGAGGAAACTCAAGACCATTCCGACTACCTTGTACCCTTAAAACCAGGTGCTACACATACCTTTGAGGTAAAGGTGAAAAATAAGCGCACGGATACTTATACGGTTTCAATTGATAA
>NZ_JBNGOY010000123.1:0-770 GCF_050589805.1 Carboxylicivirga fragile
TTGGCGATCAAACCTGGATGGCCGAGAATCTACGTGTCACCCGCTATCGAAACGGCGATGCCCTACCCAATGTAACAGCTAACGACGAATGGAGCATATTGGCCATGGGAGCCTATTGTAACTATAACAATACCGAAGCCCTAGACACCATAGCAACTTATGGCCGCTTGTATAATTGGTATACTGTAAGCGACAACCGCAATATTGCCCCCAAAGGCTGGCGCGTGGCAACACCTGATGACTGGAACATACTGATAGACCACCTTGGTGGCGATGCCATTGCCGGAGGTAAACTTAAAGAAGCCGGTGATTTACATTGGGACTCACCCAATGAAGCCGATAATAGCAGTGGTTTTACAGCCCAGCCGGGTGGGTGGAGACATATTGAGAACAATATGCAGGCATTCTCTCGTTATGGCGTCTGGTGGACAAGTGGACAAAATGGAGTGTCGTCTGCGGCTGATCTTCAGTTATATGCATGGAGCACTAAGACTTACAAGGGGTTTAGCCTTATGATAAATGGCTATTCGATTCGATGTATTAAAGAATAATTTAAACCAAACTAAAATGAAAACACTAACTCAATTTTCAATTATTGGATTATTTATATGTACAAGCATAAATGTCTTTGCACAAGATTTTATTGTGGATGTGCCTTCAACCTATCGATATGGTGACTACCTTGTACCCTTAAAACCAGGTGCTACACATACCTTTGAGGTAAAGGTGAAAAATAAGCGCACGGATACTTATACGGTTTCAATTGATAA
>NZ_JBNGOY010000124.1:0-689 GCF_050589805.1 Carboxylicivirga fragile
GGTTAATCATTTATGGTTAGCCTCTTTGTTTTTCATAATTATTAATGAGTGTATAATTGACTTTGTTCCGATTATTAAAGAGCATACCAATCCCATGTGGACAATGTTATTTTCATAAATTCCTAGGCTGCTAAAGATAGGTGATCTTGCATGCGTCGACCTATCTCAAGTGCATTGCTGACATGGATACCAAAGAATATCCAGAGGATTTCATTCTGCTTGGTTCGAGCTTTGATGCGATTCAGGTAGTAATGTTGTTTATCCTTTCCAAAACTGCCTTCCAGTTTGGTTGCCCGCTCTTTTGTAATCATTGCTGCCAGTTTCTTTCGCTGAAGCTCGTGTTTACCAGCCCTCCCTTTTCTAACAAAGTCTGTTCTGATATTATTTGAAGTGGCATATTTACGATTAGCATTTGTGGCATAAATAGCATCAGCTCCAATCAAACGCACTTTTGTATGAGTTAAGGTTTGTGCCAGATGGATCGTTGATTTAAAATGAGTCCCTTCGTTGAAAGCATCAAAGCTTAGGTGCTCAATAAAGCTGATGCCATTAATTTGTAATTTATTAACCTTAGCTCCAAACTCAACGGCTTTAGTTTCTTTGCCACGTATAATTGGGCGGATATAACTTTTAGATAAACTAACTATTCGATTTTCAGGTGCTTTACCAGTAGTGAATTTATAGTTTTG
>NZ_JBNGOY010000125.1:0-632 GCF_050589805.1 Carboxylicivirga fragile
CTGAATTATTCATTAGGAATCATTTTTTTATGATGAACTAATGGATCCATGAAGGTTAACCCCGATTTAGAAAATCACCATTTTGGTATTTTCACTAAATGGATGATTTGCTTTATCGTTATGCATTTAGGCTATTTTTTTATTATTCGAATGCATAGTTTGGGTTAAAGGTTGCAGGAAGGCAAACAATATAGGTGCGTTGTTTTATTTCTTGTTTGAACATCATTTGCGAAGTTTAATGGCCTTTTGTTTAATATGGGAAATATTGCAAATGCTACTTTTATAAGGGTAGTAAATGCAAGAATAAATCTGGTTCCAAATAATAACTCATAGTTATGAGAAAATATCTCAAGTAATTTAAGATGGTAAATGTCACATTTTCAAGATGGCAACATTTATTAACTATTTGCTTTCAAAAAACCTTTCAAAGTAATTTGGACTTGTCAAAAACTATGTGTTATTTTGCACCCGCTTTGAGAGAAACACATGGTTGATTAAGGGGCACAGAGGCAGCAATGGCTGCTGAAAAGGAGTAATATTTTGGAATGATTTTTCGGATTGAAGAATAAGGATTTGAGTCGATTTTAGCACTCAAAAATAAACTTCAAAAAAAGCTGAAAAAACATTTGGAA
>NZ_JBNGOY010000126.1:0-618 GCF_050589805.1 Carboxylicivirga fragile
CAAGCCTTCCCCCTACAAAACTTCGCTTAAATCTACAATCATCACTCACAACCTCCTCTGTATCAATGCTTCATTATAGTAAAAAATAATCAAAACAACCATACATACAAATGAAATTTTAATGAATACATATCTATATCACAATCAAGATACGGACATATTTAACCCAAGCAGTTACTTCGAAACACATTGGCAATGTGTACTACTTAACAGGAAAAACTACAATACAAACAACAGTCAACACTATACATATCGGAAGGTGAAAGCGAATCGACCTTGGAATTTTCATGTAATTCATCAGCAGTTCACCTTGATAACGATCGGTAATATATTCAAATTTGAGATTATCCTATCAAAAGGAGCCCTTAAACTTGTAATGTTAAAACTATGCTTCGCTTCATTTAAATTATTAAGTGCCTGATTATAGCCACTTCGAATCTTAGCAATTTTAAGCAAATTAGGAGGCATGGTAGCGGTATCCTTCATTGAATAATATAGCCAAGAATTTGGTCTTCTAAATCGATACGTGCTTTCTCGAACTGATCCCTACAGTCTCTTAATGTTTTTTTATATTGAAAGGACTCAACCTGAGCCAGCACTTGGCCTTTCTTCACACGC
>NZ_JBNGOY010000127.1:0-614 GCF_050589805.1 Carboxylicivirga fragile
TATGGCAAAAGTGCCTGTTTTCGGGGTTTTATTATACCATTAAGATAGTGATAATTATTTAATTATCAAAGATATATACCACTTAAGAATATGCCGATTTATATTGGCAAAAAAAAAGCTCCCGTCGAAACGGAAGCTTTTCTTAGTATTTTATTTTCCAGTCCAAATTATTCAATTATCACTTTCTGAGTATACGTTTTATCATCAGAATTTATTTTTACAATGTATAAACCAGATGATAGATCATTAACATCAATCTCGTATATGTTAGTGTTAAATCGCTTTTGAGTAATTAACTGACCACCTATAGTGTATAGAGATACAGATTTTTCATCGGTCAACCAATCACATTCAATAACAAGCAAACTTGTATTCTGGATATAGGCCTTAGCACCCTCATCGTTCACATCTCCAATATCAGTTGCTGTTGCTGCATTATCAAACAGAAGTACTAAACGATTGTTGAAGTCTCCCTTTTGTGTGTCAAATGTGTAACTATTTGTGCTACGCATGTCAATTATTGCACCTGTTTCTTTATCCTCAAGGTAAACAGATCGTGTTGCATCAAAGTTACTCAAGCCATCAATACTAATAGAATGTTGTCCTGCTTCAAA
>NZ_JBNGOY010000128.1:0-613 GCF_050589805.1 Carboxylicivirga fragile
ATGTAACTCCCATTGAATATGAATTAAATTATTACCAAGTTTTAATTGCGGCTTAAGGTCTTAAAAAAACGTCCGGTTTTTATTTGTAATTCCAGCATAAGAAAGCCCAGTATAACATGCAAAAATAAAAATATCACGCACTACCGAAAGGCGATCTAAGTCAATATTTTTAAATTCAAGATTTCTCAACTCGACCTTAGTTAAGAAATCTCGATGTGCTTCTTCAAGTTTGACTTTAAATTTTGAGTAAGGGTTCTTATTAATATGCTCCATGGACACGGCCAAATTAAGAACTCTCTTTAGATGTTTATGGTAATTCCAAGCCGTATTTTGATGAATTGAATATTCAGATTTCAAATACATATCGAAACGATTTAAAAAATCATAATCAATATTAGCAACTGAATAATCTTTAGAAAATAACTGCTTATTAATGAATTCACTAAGCTTTTTTCTTGAAACACGGTAATGTTTCAAAGTGCGATATGCATAACCTTTTCCTATATTGGTTTCAATTGTTTTTCACTATTAACCGACTAAAGTCGGGATTCATAAAATTCTCTTCTACAGCGCCCATTTATTGGGCGTTTGGTTTTTTATTTCAAATTAGACC
>NZ_JBNGOY010000129.1:0-518 GCF_050589805.1 Carboxylicivirga fragile
GTTTCTTTGCCACGTATAATTGGGCGGATATAACTTTTAGATAAACTAACTATTCGATTTTCAGGTGCTTTACCAGTAGTGAATTTATAGTTTTGTTGCTCCCATACTTTTTCAATAATATCGTATTGTTTATAGTATTTGGTAGGCATTTGCATCCCAGTTTGTTTGACTATTTTGGTTAGCTCTTCAAGTAATTTTTTGAGCAGTGCCAATAAACCTCTGGTAATGGCAATTCTTTCTTTTTTAGATTTACGTCGCTTGCGGCTGTAGTTCCAATAACGTTGTTGCCATTTATTATACTTTGTTCGGGGCATAGTGTGCTTTACATGTTTACACAACAACTTCAGCTGGTTATAACACCAGTCAGTAGCTTCCCACAATAGTTTCTGATCCGTAGGAAAGCGTAAGCTACTTTCGTAACACGTAGCATCGGTAAGAATTTGATCTAGTTCTTCCATATGAGGCAACCAATGACGCGCTAAACACTTTTGTGATTCGTCCACATCAAGTTTGCCTGC
>NZ_JBNGOY010000130.1:0-479 GCF_050589805.1 Carboxylicivirga fragile
GTAGCATCGGTAAGAATTTGATCTAGTTCTTCCATATGAGGCAACCAATGACGCGCTAAACACTTTTGTGATTCGTCCACATCAAGTTTGCCTGCCAACTCGCATCTGATTTGACTGATAATTTTGAAATTTTTGAGTTGTTCACCCACGCCGAGTAATAATCGGCAAAATAGTTGGTAATGAACGTTAGAGTTGAATTGCTCTACTAGTCGCTCGTCTGAACAACAGGCATAGTTCTTTAAAAACATTAACGCCAACTTGCCTTGTGGGCTAAAAATACAATCTGGCCCCATCTTACTATCAGCTAAATCAAAAACTTTAACTAGCTCATCCCATGGTATGGCCTGATAAATTTTGCCTAAGGAGCTAGAAAGAAATTGATTGTAAACAACCTGAAAATTATCCTCAATAGAAAAAAGAGGAAGATGAGTTTGAAATTCTGGAATACTTTGTAATTTTATCACTATTCGAAAAATGAC
>NZ_JBNGOY010000131.1:0-476 GCF_050589805.1 Carboxylicivirga fragile
GTAGCATCGGTAAGAATTTGATCTAGTTCTTCCATATGAGGCAACCAATGACGCGCTAAACACTTTTGTGATTCGTCCACATCAAGTTTGCCTGCTAACTCACATCTGATTTGACTGACAATTTTGAAATTATTGAGTTGCTCGCCCATGCCGAGTAATAATCGGCAAAACAGTTGGTAATGAATGTTAGAGTTGAATTGCTCTACTAGTCGCTCATCTGAACAACAGGCATAGTTCTTTAAAAACATTAACGCCAGCTTGCCTTGTGGACTAAAAATACAATCTGGCCCCATCTTACTATCAGTTAAATCAAAAACTTTAACTAGTTCATCCCATGGTATGGCCTGATAAATTTTGCCTAAGGAGCTAGAAAGAAATTGTTTATAAACAACCTGAAAATTATCCTCAATAGAAAAAAGAGGAAGATGAGTTTGAAATTCTGGAATACTTTGTAATTTTATCACTATTCGAAAAAT
>NZ_JBNGOY010000132.1:0-432 GCF_050589805.1 Carboxylicivirga fragile
ATTGTTTTTGTTGATACAAAGATTGCTCGTTTCAATCTCTGCTTTTATTCCAATCCGACTTTGTAATAACCCTTAAAGACTTATGATGGAGAAACGACTGGTGGTTGACCTACTGGATTTTCTGGTCCCGGCGCGACTGGCACTTCAGGTTGTTCGGGATTAACCGGTGTATAATTATCATCGCTGCTACAAGATGTAAATCCTAATCCCATTACAAATAATCCTACTGCTAATACTGTTTTTAACTTTTTCATGACTTTTGTTTTTTAATATTTGACTTTTGTTGTGGAACGGTTCTCTTTAACCATTATGCAAGAAAGAACCGTTCCTTATTTTATTAGTTGATCTTTATTGTTTTTGTTGATACAAAGATTGCTCGTTTCAATCTCTGCTTTTATTCCAATCCGACTTTGTAATAACCCTTAAAGACTT
>NZ_JBNGOY010000133.1:0-423 GCF_050589805.1 Carboxylicivirga fragile
ACTCATGTTTAAAATATCGCACGCCCTGCGAATGCCAACTGACATTTCTGAGGCAATCTCTTTAGCTATGTCTCTTTTTTGGCAGGGCTTTAAAGCTTTTTTTCAATGATCTCTTTTGCGACCTTTAAATCCAATGCTAAATCAGCATACATCATCTTTAGCTTCCGGTTTTCTTCTTCCAAAGCCTTTAGCTTCTTAAGTTCAGTAGCTTCCATGCCACCATAGCGTTTGCGCCATTTATAAAATGAGGCTTTGCTCACGCCATGGTCACGAATAATAGCATCAAGGTCTTTGCCATTTTCATGCTCCTTTAAAATAGTAGAGATTTGCTGTGGGGTAAATGTCTTTCGTTTCATAAATACAGTTCAAAATTAAAACTTTTTTGTCTACTCTTAAACTGTCCAGTTTTTGGGGAAGCTTACA
>NZ_JBNGOY010000134.1:0-410 GCF_050589805.1 Carboxylicivirga fragile
GACTGGTAGTGGAAGTTGATGGTGAAATTCATGAATATCAGAAAGAATATGACGAAGGAAGAACAGCAGAACTGGAAAGACTCGGCATTACTGTAATTCGCTTTAGCAATGAAGAGGTAAAAAACAACATTAAACTTGTTACGAGAAGAATTAAAGAAGTTTGTAAAGTTTTGTAAAACACCTCATCCCAGCCTTCTCCTCAAGAAGAAGGTGGGTGCAATTCTTGAGAAAAGTACAAGAGCGATCATTGCATTTTTGGGGATGCAACCTACTATTAGCAACAACTACGTATTCAACCCACAAATCTTTCAAATAGCTCACTTCCTCTACATTTGGAGAAGACTGAGGTGAGGTAAAAGTCAGGGATATAGCCTATCATTTTGTTACGAAGACGTTCTTCAGAAATCTAC
>NZ_JBNGOY010000135.1:0-367 GCF_050589805.1 Carboxylicivirga fragile
CATGTTGTAAAATGTTTCGCAAAATCAATTTACAACTTTGAGGGGAAACCTTTAGGGAGTACCCTCATTTTAAAAAATTAGTCGGTCACTAGTGTTATTTAAAGTATTATACTAAAACTAAGATTACTTATAAAATCTCACTAGTTAATTACACAAAGTGGAAAATCGTAACACCTTTTTAGATATTTATTTGCCCCTCTGTGGCGTATGAAGGAACTTTTATGGTATACTGAAAGGTAGCTGTTTTACTCGGCTGTATAGCTATGTTTTCCGTTGAAAAGCTCATCCAATCCTTAATGGTTCCCATAGTCCATTTATCAATTGAAACCGTATAAGTATCCGTGCGCTTATTTTTCACCTTTACCTC
>NZ_JBNGOY010000136.1:0-355 GCF_050589805.1 Carboxylicivirga fragile
CAAAACTATAAATTCACTACTGGTAAAGCACCTGAAAATCGAATAGTTAGTTTATCTAAAAGTTATATCCGCCCAATTATACGTGGCAAAGAAACCAAAGCAGTTGAGTTTGGTGCCAAGGTTAATAAATTACAAATCAATGGTATCAGTTTTATTGAGTATCTAAGCTTTGATGCTTTCAACGAAGGGACTCATTTTAAATCAACGATCCATCTCGCACAAACCTTAACTCATACTAAAGTGCGTTTGATTGGAGCTGCTGCTATTTATGCCACAAATGCTAATCGTAAATATGCCACTTCAAATAATATCAGAACTGACTTTGTTAGAAAAGGGAGGGCTGGTAAACACGAGC
>NZ_JBNGOY010000137.1:0-349 GCF_050589805.1 Carboxylicivirga fragile
GTTTATCCTCAGGTTATGAAATGAGTAATTTGTAGCGTCCTGAAAGGGCAATTAAATAATTGATTAAGATTCGATCCTTACCATATATTTAAGTGGATAGACTGAGATTGAACTGTCCTTACAGGACGAATTAATACTTTACCACATTTAACAAGGTTAACACCTTGGGCTTAATTGAAACTGGCTTTCAGCCATAAAATAAGTTACGACTCAATTATTTTTATTGATCTTTAAGTAGATGGTGTAATAGTTATGTGGTGTGATATGAAAATTATAATGTCATTGCAAGGCTGAAAGCCTAGCCTTAATTTAGCCTGAGGTTTATCCTCAGGTTATGAAATGAGTAATT
>NZ_JBNGOY010000138.1:0-337 GCF_050589805.1 Carboxylicivirga fragile
TACAGTAATGCCGAGTCTTTCCAGTTCTGCTGTTCTTCCTTCGTCATATTCTTTCTGATATTCATGAATTTCACCATCAACTTCCACTACCAGTCTTTTCTCGTGGCAGTAGAAATCAGCTATAAACAAATCAATTGGGTGTTGCCGCCTAAACTTTAGCCCTGCGAGCTGTCTATCCCGTAGTTTATTCCAAAGAAGCTTTTCAGGAAGAGTAATGTCTTTTCGTAATAATTTAGCTCTGCTCTTAATCTCTTGAGACGCCCCATAGTACAAGTTATCAAAGTTTTCCTGTGACATAAAGATGTTGTTTTGATACTTTAAGTTAGGCGTTTAAATA
>NZ_JBNGOY010000139.1:0-330 GCF_050589805.1 Carboxylicivirga fragile
GAAATAACCCTTCATCTCGGTGGTGCCACCTGGAATCGCCCCGATAGCTATCGGGGCAGGGACACCTGGATTGTTTTTAATAGTATTTTTCAAGAAGTTTTAATGATATTTCGGGATGTTTAGTCAAGTTCAAGTAGTATTTTCTTGACCTATTATTTTTAATATGCTTTTCAATTTTCAAAGCTTGTGATCTAGATTGGCATTGCAGTTTGAAAAATAGTTGCCAATCATTGGTGAATTTAGTTGAAGAATTTTTGAAGCAGCCTGAATTATGCAGTTCTATTCTTTGGTGTAAGTCTTGTGTTTGACCAATATAGTATTTGTCAAAGG
>NZ_JBNGOY010000140.1:0-319 GCF_050589805.1 Carboxylicivirga fragile
TTGTTGGTAGAGTTGAGCGTCACAATGACTGATTCGTCACCTTCAACTAAAACATCGCTTAGAATAGCTACAGGAATAATTACTTCTGTTTGTCCGGCAATTAGTGTAGCCGTTCCTGTTAAAGCTGTGTAATCGGCATCAGGAGTAGCTGTGCCTGTAACGGTGTAAGCAATATCAGTATCTGAACCGAATGAATTAGTAGCTGTGATTGTGAATAAACCATTGGTACCACTTTCCAAAGCTTGAGTTGTGGCTACTATGTTGACCGACTCACTGTCATCGTCGGTAATAATAACGGTAGCTGCACTTGGTGTGCCAA